>DAIRSC010000012.1:0-19037 GCA_036804585.1 Chitinophagaceae bacterium | reverse complement strand
GAATTTCTACATTACATGAACAGTTATGTATTTTAATGAAGTCGTAATTCGTTCCATTTCCATTTATAATAGTGTCTCTTGACTGGCAATTGTTTTTCTGGGTCCATAAATTCATGGTACTGTCCTGTGAGGGAAAATTTATGGTTGTCAGAGGGGAAGCACCACCCATACCGCCATTATAAAATACAATTGGGTCAACTTTTGAATGAAAACTAATTATGGGAATTTTATTTGTCGGATTGCATGGATAATACATTGCAGAGCAGCAATTTGGTGCGATTGCAGCGAACCTGCTACTCAGTTCACAAGCCAAGCGGTAACATAGCATACCTCCATTGGAAGAACCTGTTGCATAAACTCGGGTTGTATCAATTGGATAATTTGAGAATAGTGTGTCTAACAAATTATCAATGAATCCAACGTCGTCAACATTTTGGTTCATAGCTGGTGGACAACAATCACCTGCATTCCAAGACCGATTTTGGTTGAAAACTAGTCCCTCAGGATAAACTGCTATGAAACCGGAACTATCTGCTTTTTCTGAAAGTTTACTTTGATATGCAAACACTGTCCAACCCTGTGAGCTTGTCGCTGCCTGTTGGCCTCCATGAAAACCTAATATTAATGGATAGTTTGTGTTTGAGTTATAGCCAAGCGGTAAATGTATGTTATACTTTCTCCAAACGTTGCCAACATATATGCTATCGTAAATGTTTTGACCAAAAGTAGAGGTCAGTATGATAAAGTTAAAGCCGATAAGAATGAGTATCTTTTTCATGTCATTTAAACGTTACAATATTTGAAAAGTTTAATCGTGTGGTTTTACAGGGTTGCACACAACTCAAAAATAGATAAAGTCATTACCAACAGGCTAATACCGATTATGGCTCTTTAAAGAAAAGTATCCTATTAAAGTTCAATTGGCAAAACTCAATTTTCATTTGCGTTTGGGGTCTCGTTCTGATTCTGAATCCTCATCCGCAAAGCTTTCTATAAGCCGCTCAAGCATACATGTTTTGCATTTTCGGGCTATCTTGTCACAAATTTTACCCTATGTATTTAAGATCTTACCTACTCCTTGTTGTTGCCTTAGGATTATTTTCGCAAGCCAAGGCTCAATCCAATCATCTGGTTAAACAGAATCTGGGGAGCTCCCAGGCCGCAAACCGATCCATGTTTCGCCACCCGAATGCCGTGTCAATCCGATACTATCAACTCGATTTAAATAAATTGGATCAATACAAGCAAGTCATCGTTCCTTGCGAAAATGAAACCATGACCCTTCAATTTGAACGAAGTTTTGATTACAGCAATGGAGCAAGTAGTTGGTATGGAAAAAGTATCACAGGTTCAGGATATGGCATTTTTAGTTTTTATCAGGGTGCCGTTTCCGGAAAATGGGTCAACGATCTCAACCAAAGTTTTATCCTTCAATCATTGAATCAAGCAAATTTTTTTGCAGTTAGTCTCATCAATAACGAAGGCATGCAGGAGTCTGATATGCAGATAACAGATTATATTGAAACCGCCGCAGGAAAACCCACCAAACGAGCCAATGCCGACGTTTGCGACCTTGCTAATGCGTGTAGCTCGCCAAGTGTGGTTGATCTGATGGTTTTAGGCAATGCCGATGCAATAACCAATGGGGGTGGTAGTATTGGTTCATTTACCGCCAATGTGGCTTCTGCGATTACCGAAATGAATACTTCACTCATCAACGGCGGTCTACCCGGTCTTTCTTTTAACCTGGTGCACTGTGATTTATATGCTTTCAGTACCACCGCATCTTCTTCCAGCGACTTAGGCACGTTTGCATCAGATGTAGCCGTACAAGCCCTGAGAAATATCCATAAAGCGGACCTCGTTGGATTGTGGGTAGGAAGCGGATCATACGGAAGTTGTGGTATTGGATATTTAAACACAGCCGCTACCAATTATAATGACAATGCAGCCTATACGGTATCTGATTACAATTGTGCCATGACTAACCTAACTTATGCCCATGAATGTGGGCACAATATGGGATTGCGACATGATTGGTACGTTGATGGTTCAACAAGCCCTTGCGATCACCATCATGGTTATGTCAATCAGGACGTTATTCCTACCGGCACGCCTTCAAGTGCACGATGGAGAACAATTATGGCTTATAACAATCAGTGTGCTGCCAATGGATTTAATTGCACCCGCCTGCCACGTTGGTCCAATCCTTCGCAGCTATACCTGGGTGATGTTATCGGCAGTGCAATTGGAACACCGGAACCCAGTGACGAAATGTTTGCTTTCGCCCGTATAGGATGTGTGGTCGCCAATTTTCGCATGGGCATTCCTACTCCGGTGGAATTATCACAATTTGATGCACAGGTGCAGCAAAAAAATATTTTACTCAAATGGCGTACCGAAAATGAATGGAATAATCAAGGCTTTGAAATCGAATTTCGACATGCATTGAGCGAAAACTATCAATCTGTAGATTTTATAAAAGGACAAGGAAATAGTTCACTCCCGGTCGAATACAGCCATACTTTAAAAGATTGGAACCCCGGCACATATTATTTCCGATTGGCACAAAAAGACCATGACGGAAAAATTTCACACAGCTCAGTGATCCGCTTGGAAGTGTTGGGTGAAAAAATTCAGGTACAGATTGTTCCAAACCCTTTGAACAAACAAGGAAAAATGGTGGTATTCAGTCCAAAAAAACAATCTTTTAGTTGGACCATCTCAGATTTAATTGGTCGCCCTTTAATACCATCGCACACAAGCCTGCTGGAATCCGGAAGAAATGAATGGAGTTTTTCGATGGAAACTTTTACTCCAGGTATCTACCTGATGCAATTTAAAACAGCCGATGAACAACAAAGTATTAAAATCAACAAACAATAATCGGTAAAATTTTCTTCATCATATACCTCAAGATTTGGTTGAAACTTACATCACCGGCTTTCCGGATGATGTGCGGGAACAATTGTTTAAACTGAGAACCATTATCCATAAAGCAGTTCCAGAAGCCCGGGAAAAAATGTCCTATGGTATGCCGACATTCTACCTGAGTAAAAATCTGATTCATTTTGCTGCATACAAAGAGCATATTGGAATATATCCAGGCCCTCAAGCCATCGAATACTTTAAGGAAAAACTACAGAAATATAAAACGTCCAAAGGCGCTATCCAGTTTCCGCTGGGAAAGCCATTACCGAAAACACTGATTCAGCAAATCCTACAATTTTGCGTAAACCAACAAGCGGGGTAGACCAAAAAAAAGGGATTGGTTAATCAATCACTACCTTACGCCGTCATTTTCCGTCTGATTAATAAAACCTAATGAAACTCATTTCTATTTCTTTAACCTTTATTTTGTGTTTCAATATTTTATCTGGTCAGACCACATGCAGCCTGAACAAGAGTTTTGATGTAAATTGAAAAATCGTCAGTGATAGAAATCGGAGCGTTGACTGCATCACAGCCTTAACTAACGGATTGTCGATGATAACAGACAATCCGATATCTTCAGGTCATGTATATTCAGGGGCTGCTGGTTACCTCACTAGCGCTTCAAATTCAAGGAATCATTCATGGGATAGTACTATTATAAAGCCCTTGCACGTCGTCAACCGAATGTTGGTTAACGCTGAAATTTCACATGACCGTCATAGTTCTGATTAGCGAGTGTAGCGATTGATAATATCATTCCATTTTTCCCCTTCCCAAATTTGTAATCAACAAAATCAATATCTTCAAGTAAGTTTAGCCTGTATTTTTGAATTGATCAGTGAAGGAGTCTAAAATTTAAAAAATGACGAAATCAGAGCTATCTAAAAAGTTAGTTCCGGTCGATAGTCGTTGTAATAATTTTAAAACCTATATTCCTTAACCAAAGAATTGTCTGATATCATTAAAGGAACCAAAAACTAAAGAATATCATGAAAACCACAAAAAATGTTTACATCATATTATTGGCACTACTAATGTATAGTTGCACCGTTTTCAGTCCAGGGGAAGTGTTAGTAAAACAAAAACTCGGATATCTTTCGAATCAGATGCATAAGCAGGTGTCTGTGTTTTATAATCCCTTCACAACCAAGATAATTAGAACAAATGTTCAACTAAATGATATCGAGCTGAGTTTAAGTTTACCGAGCAAAGAAGGCTTAAGCGTTATTGCACAAATTTCCATTCTTTACAAAGTAGACGAAAATAGTGTGCCTAAAGTTATTCGCAATTTAGGCTTGGGCTACGAAACCATTATTTCCAATGTTTTTCGATCAGCATCCTCTGACGTTTGTTCCAAGTATTTTGCTAAGGATATGCACTCCGGCATGAGAGCACAGATAGAAAATGAGATTAAAACCAAAATGAGTGAAACGCTTAAAGATCAGGGAATTAACGTAGATGCTGTTTTGATGAAGAGTATTCAATTACCTGCGGGACTAGCTAGTTCCATTGAACAAAAATTGCAAGCAGAACAAGACGCAATGAGAATGGAGTTTATTCTTCAACAAGAAAAATTAGAAGCCGAACGAAAAATTATTGAGGCTACAGGAACGAAAGATGCTCAAAAAATTCTTTCGGAAGGCTTAACAGATAATATTATCAAAATTCGCAGTATTGAAGCTTTTTTAGAATTGTCCAAATCCACGAATGGTAAAGTGATCATTACAGATGGTAAGTTGCCTTTCTTGATTGAATAATGTATTTACGTATCCATATCATTTGCATGTGAGGCAATCTGTTCACCGCTGTAAACATGGCCGTTTCTTTTCGTGTGAGACCATTCAAATCTAAACACTCCATTCAGGCTGGTGGCATTCCATTCACAAAGCCGAAAATCTAAATAAGAATAATGACAGCCTGGGATACAGATAGAATTATAGAAATGGCTTGGGAAGATCGCACGCCCTTTGAAGCCATTGAGATACAATTTGGCTTGTCAGAATCAGGTGTCATTGCCCTGATGCGGAAAGAACTTAAACGTAGCAGTTTTAACCTATGGCGTAAAAGAATCAATAGTGGCATCAGTCAAAAACATTTACAGATACGTAATCCGAAAATCGAACGATTTAAATGTAGCCGGCAGAGAACGATATCGCAGAACAAAATTTCGAAACGATGATACCCACCCGCTATGAAGAACTGTTGGGCATGCTCGACGAAATAGATCCGATTCGCTATGCCTCAAGTCGAAACTATACCGACGGTGCAGTAACCCGATTGTCTCCTTATATCTCAAGAGGGCTTTTTTCCACTCGTCAAATTGCCAAAAGTATTTTGAATAAAAATTATCGCTGGCAGCAAGCAGAATGCCTGATCAAAGAATTAGCTTGGCGAGATTATTTTCAACAAGTGTGGCGCGTTCTTAAAAATGATATCAATCAAGACATCAAACAAATACAACAAAACGTAAAACATCACGATTTACCCAAAGTCATATTGGAAGCTAATACGGGCATCACTTCCATAGATACCAATATTCAGTCTTTGTATGAGCATGGATACATGCACAATCATGTACGTATGTATGTTGCCAGTATTTGTTGCAATATCGCACAGAGCCATTGGTTAACACCAGCCAAATGGATGTATTATCATTTATTGGATGCCGATTGGGCCAGCAATGCACTAAGCTGGCAATGGATAAGTGGAAGTTTTAGTTCAAAAAAATACTACGCCAACCAAGAAAACATCAATCGTTTCACACGAAGCAATCAGCATCAAACTTTTCTGGATACGGATTACGAAACACTTGAAAAAATGTCTGTTCCTTTGAGCCTGCAGTATACCAACATTTTTGAAGCCCGCACACCTCTGCCGGAAACGCCATTGCCAGATTGCATACCTGAACTTCCGGTCTATCTCTATACCTTTTATAATTTAGATCCCCTCTGGGATTCACAGGTAAAGGCCAATCGCGTATTGATACTGGAGCCTTCGATGTTTGAACAATACCCTGTAAAAAAAGAGAGCATTGATTTCATGTTGTTATTATCCAAGAACATATTGGATATTCAAGTTTATACCGGAGAATTTTCCCATTTAAAAGCCGCCTTTCCTCAGCATACATTTCATTTTAAAGAGCATCCTTTGTCGGCTCATTTTCACGGCGTCGAACATTCCCGTGAATGGATGTTTGAAGAAGTGAAAGGCTATAATCCTTCCTTTTCGGCTTATTGGAAAAAGTGCCAAACTCACCTTCAAGAATTGAAATGAACGCGAGAACAGATATCAATGTGGTTTGGTTGAAAAGAGATTTACGCAGCCAGGACCATGACCCCCTGTATTTAGCAGAATTATCGCCCTTGCCCTATTTGATTATCTTTATTTTTGAACCTTCCATGATGCACTATCCCGATACGAGTATCAGGCATCTTCAGTTTCAGTATCATTCATTACTTACACTTGGAAATTTTTTTAAACAACATGGCCGGGAAATTTTGATGTTTGAAGAAGAAGCAGAAAAAGTTCTTGAACTGATTCATCAACAGTATCGGATACAACAATTATTCAGCTACCAAGAAAGTGGTATTGAAAAAACCTACGAACGTGATAAAAGTGTTAGTCAATTTTGCCAAACAAATGGAATCACATGGAAACAATGTCAACGCGATGGAATCATAAGGGGTATCAAAAACCGGGAGGGTTGGGACACACAATGGTTGAACGTGATGCAAATGCCCGTGATATGCAATCAATATGGTACAAATCAATTACTCAGCTTAAAAAATCCCTATCCCGTATCGGATAAGCTCCATGAGGATTGCAAAAATTACCCAAACTCCTTTCAACCGGCAGGTGAAATTTTTGCCTGGAAATACCTGCAAAGTTTTGTCCAGCAAAGAGGCCGGCAATATCACCGTATGCTGAGTAAACCAAAGGAACGCAGAACAAATAGAAGTCGATTGTCGCCTTATAAAAGTTCTGGTAAAATACGCATCCGACAAGCATTTCAATTTGTACATCAATCCTTACAAAATCAGTCCAATCGTTTTCCTTACATACAATTTTTAACCCGGCTTAAATGGCATTGTCATTTTATCCAAAAATTTGAAATGGAATGCACCTATGAAAAACATTGTGCCAACCGGGGATATGAACATTTAAACCACACGGTTAACCACGATCATTTATTGGCTTGGAAACAAGGGTTAACAGGCTTTCCATTGATTGATGCCTGTATGCAATGTTTAAAAGAAACAGGTTGGATTAATTTCAGAATGCGGGCCATGCTGGTTAGTTTTCTTTGTCATCATTTAGATCAAGATTGGCGGAATGGTATTTATCATTTAGCACAATTATTTTTGGATTACGAACCGGGCATACACTACCCGCAATTTCAAATGCAGGCAGGTACAACGGGTATACACACCATTCGTATGTATAATCCGGTAAAACAAAGTTTAGATCATGACCCTCAAGGTATTTTTATCAAACAATGGTTACCCCAATTAAATGCCCTTCCGGAAAAATATATACATCAACCCCATTTAATGACCCAACTAGAACAACAATTTTATGGCGTTCAAATTGGCATAGATTACCCGGCCCCTGTCATTGAATTGGAGCAGGCAGCCCGCTCAGCCCGAGACAAAATTTGGGGGCACAAAAAGGACATTACTGTTCAAATGGAAATGGGACGAATTATTCAAACCCATACCAGAAATGTTGTAAGAAATGTGAATTTGCACAAAAAGCAAAAGCCTGCCCAAAGCGCGGACAAATCCAGTTCCTCCAAAATCTAATGTCCATTCCCATGAAAAAACAAATTAAAAAGGAACATCTCCCTGAAAAAATGTGTGTTGTTTGTCAACGCCCATTTACCTGGCGAAAAAAGTGGACAAAAAACTGGAATGATGTTAAGTATTGTAGTCAACGATGTAGAAATACCAAAACAGTATTATCAGAAAAATTCGTATCCGCCTGACTTAAGAAAGATCAACCACTATAATTACTTTAAACATCTATTAAAGAACAAAGAGCTGCTGATGAAAAAAATATTTTTAATTTTCCCCCATCAATTATTTCAGGATATTCAACTTCTAAAAGAATATGAATATATATATCTGATTGAAGAATACCTTTTCTTTCATCAATATCGTTTTCATCAACAAAAACTAGTATTACACCGAGCCAGTATGAAATATTATCAGCGTTACCTTGAACAACAAAATATTAAGGTCATTTACTTAGAAGCTGCAGAAGGACAAAATCATATCGCAGAACGAATTGCTATTTTGAATGCTGATAAAAAAATAACTCTGGGCTTTTATGAGGTAGGTGATGATTGGTTGCAGACTCGCATCAGCAGCAGCTGCCAACAACATGAAATACCCTTCGTTAGCTATCCTTCTCCACTTTTTATAAATACCCTAGAATCCATTGACACTTATTTTGGTGGCAAGAAAAAATATTTCCAAACAGATTTTTATATTCAACAGCGAAAGCGCTTCAATATACTTTTAGAACCTGGACAAAAACCTGTAGGTGGTAAATGGAGCTTTGATGCTGAAAACCGACAACGCTATCCAAAGGATCGGGCCGTACCAAAAATTAATTTTCCTGCATCTAATCCTTTTCACAAGGAAGCCATTCAATATGTACAAAAATATTTTTCGCACAACTATGGCGAATTACATGCTGAATTTATTTATCCTGTAACCCATGAAGAAAGCGAAGTTTGGCTGCAACAATTTTTAGAAACCCGCTTCGAAGCCTTTGGCCAATTCGAAGACGCGATTGTTCAGGATGAGTTGATACTGCATCACAGCGTTTTGACGCCCATGTTGAACATAGGTCTTTTAGTTCCTCAACAAGTAATCGAAAAAACACTGGAATATGCTGAAAAAAATAATATCCCGCTCAATAGTTTAGAAGGATTTATCAGACAAATAATAGGCTGGCGTGAATTTATAAGGGGAGTATATATTTACAAGGGCCGAGAGGAGAGAACGAAAAATTATTGGGGTTTTCATCGCCACCTTCCTGATGCATTTTATACAGGCAACACCGGAATCAAACCCGTTGATGATGTGATTCAGAAAGTACTACGTACCGGATATTGCCATCATATTGAAAGACTGATGATATTGGGCAATTTTATGTTGTTAAATGAATTTCACCCGAATGCCATTTATCAGTGGTTTATGGAAATGTTTATCGATGCTTACGATTGGGTAATGGTTCCCAATGTATATGGCATGAGTCAGTTTGCCGATGGCGGCATCATGTCGAGTAAACCTTATATCAGCGGAAGTAGTTACGTACTCAAAATGAGTAATTACAAAAAAGAGGATTGGTGTGAAATTTGGGACGCTCTCTTCTGGACCTTCATGCATCGTCATCGTGATTTCTTTTCATCCAATCCACGTTTAGGCATGTTATTAGGCACTTATGACAAAATGAGTGAAGACAGAAAAATGCAGTTTGAATTGATGGTTAAAAATTATCAAGAAACCTGGAGTTCCCGGACTTAAACTGAGAATTTATAGTAGCAAGGCACGAAGCTACTGTAAACAAAGCTTGTAAAGGGTTTGCTCAGCAACCCCAAATTATGCCAATATGAATTGGTAGATAGATCAATTCCTATCTCGTCTTCAGGACGAGAGCAAATACCGATATGATAGCTGTTTAGATCAAGAATATTGGTCTAGAACAGACATCACTTAGGTATTAAAAAATCATACTGCGGCTAAAGAGCCGAAGTATTTTATTTTCTCATACGCGGCTGCTGTTTAATGTGAAATTATTTGATATCAATACATCCAGGGGTGAATTTCGTTTTATTAAATGCACGGCAATTTGTCAAATCACTTCAATAAGCTTGCAGTTTATTTCTTGATTTTCACTCCTCACTGACATCTTCAACTTTAGCGTCATCATCCAGGGGCTGCCCTGCACGTGCGAGACTATCCCATGAACGCTTCCTTGAATTTGAAGAGCCGGTGAGATAACCAGCAGCCCTTAAATAGTGCAAAAACTATTTGAATTGTGAAGTGGTAAATGAAGATACTACATGAATTTAGTACAACGAGTCAACGACGAAATTGGACTCCTATGAATTGTATAATCGGTATGAGCCGAATTATTTGTTTTTTTGATTCCTGGACGAAATTTATAAAGTAGTCCTCTCGTCTTGGGACGAGATCTGGTATAATGCCTTGACAATAGACGGTTCCAGATTCATCGGATAACGTCTATGAAAACCGTATTATTCCTTTTTTCTGTTGGCTGTTTCTAACTGTAAAATTTGGGTTAAATCAAGTTTCCTAAGTCGGTATAATCTACTTCCAAATAATAACCAAACAGAATATTCCCTTCCTCGAATCGCAAGAATTACTCTGCTATTACAAAAGGGAGATAAACCAAATGGAGATCGAACTTTTTACTGTTTCATTTAGGTTAACTGGGTAGGTCGTTCATCGATTCAGGCAAAAGGGTTGGAATTGAATTTAAAAGAGCAGGACTTGCAAAGTCCGATGTGATATCAGACATTAGCAGTTTTTTCCAAATTCGAATCTTATCCACACTTTTATTTGGCATCAATTGCTGTTTGATACATGATATTAAGGCTGAAGGAACTATGGGTATTTCAGGTTGCCGATAGATCATATCGTAGCAGGTAATCGTTTCTGTTATAGATAAGCCGGGTTTGTTTTGATAGAAATACCACAGCCACGGTCAACTCGCAAACAAAAGAATACTGGCATCCTTCTCACCAAAGGAGCGATGATCGCTACTATCTTGATTTACCAAATTACGTTTGGCATTATAATAGTACATCCAAGCCGCTGCATCGGTGTGACGGTTCTGAATAACCTGTTTCCAGGACTTGATTTGTTGTTGCTACCATGACATATCCTTCTGTGTCCGGGCATAGTCAGGCACAGATTCAGCTTTTGCGCTTCAATATGAAAGTTTATAAGAAATAGAAGCAATAACATCCAGCAATTTTTCATATAATTTTTTATTCTTTTACACCTGAGAAGGAGTAAGGATCAAAAGCAGTCACTATTTTTTCCATTTAATTTCTTAAACAAAACCTAATTCCATGATAACAACCGTAATTGATGTATTTTGTGGTTATCAATATCTATTCAATCAGAAATTTGAAATTCCGTCATAAATACCAACACTGTAACGACCAGTGAAGAATTAGAACTACCTTAAAATCATCTTTACCTCAAATCGACAATTCAAGGGTTAAAAAATACAGTTCAGCTATTCAATGCTTTCCCCAACAAAAGTTTGAACCTAATCTTGTCAAAATTTTAATCATGAAATCAATTCTATTCAGCCACTTGCTCCTATTCACCGCCCTGATGGTGCAAGCCGGCGACAATACACAGGTAATACGCGGAACCATCACCGATCAATTTACGATGGCTCCCATTGAAGGCGCAACAATCGTTATACTCAATGCAGGTTCTAATCTGGGTGCTCGCTCCGACCAGAGAGGGCACTATGAAATTGCAGGCGTAAGCCCCGGTAGATATGAAGTTAAAATTACTTGTATGGGTTACCGTGAAATTCAAATTCCTAATGTCGTGGTGAGTTCAGGCAAAGAGACCATTCTCGATATAGGACTTGAAGAACAATTACGTCAGCTCAAAGGCGCGAAAGTGAAAGCCAATAATAAAAGCCGGGCTGTGAATGAATTAGCAACCATCAGCGCCAGAACATTTTCGATGGAAGAAGTAAACCGGTACGCCGGTGGACGTTCTGACCCCGCCCGGTTGGCTTCAAACTTTGCTGGCGTGAGTACGCCCGACGATTCACGCAACGATATTGTGATTCGCGGCAATTCTCCAACAGGTGTATTATGGAGATTGGAAGGTATGAATATACCCAATCCCAATCATTTTGCAACCGTTGGAACCACAGGCGGACCAGTTTCGGCTTTGAACACCAATATGCTTCGCAATTCGGATTTTATGACATCTGCCTTCCCTGCAGAATATGGCAATGCCAATGCAGGTGTCTTTGATATCGGATTTCGAAAAGGGAATACCCAGAAAAGAGAACATACCATACAATTTGGAATGCTCACCGGACTGGAAGCAATGACCGAAGGCCCCATCAAAAAAGGAAGTGATGCCTCTTATTTGGTGGCTTATCGGTATAGTTTTACAGGTATTGCCCAGGCCATGGGATTAAATATTGGCACTACCGCAACACCATTTTACCAAGATTTATCGTTTAAGATTCAAAGCGGAGATGGAAAATATGGTCGATTTACTTTATTCGGAATTGGTGGCCTGAGTAATATCTCGTTTAAGCACGACAACCTGGATACAACAGATTTATTTGCCGACCCCACTGCAGACAGTTATTTCCGAAGTGATATCGCACTCATGGGATTGAAGCATCTATATAAGTTTAATCAAAAAACCCATCTCCAAACCATCATCGGTGGCAGTTACGCTGCTTCCAATTTTTTACAGGATAGTGTGCAGGCTGATGAAAGCACAAGTCGTGTGATAGAAAATACCACTGCCCGCAAAACTTATTATATCAATAGCATACTTAGTAGTAAAATAAACAGTCGAACTTATCTAAAAACCGGACTGCAAGCTGATTTGATGCAACTCAATCTAGACTATCGAGTTCGTTTGAATTTACCCGACTGGAAACAAGTCTGGGACTTTGATGATATGACCACACTCGTTCAGGGATTTATACATGCCCGGTATTTGGTGAATGAACAATTAAGTTTAAATGGAGGATTACATGCCCAAATGCTTACACTCAACCAATCCATCGCAATTGAGCCTCGGCTTTCTGTCAAGTATGCCCTCAGCCCGAAAAGCAGTTTAACGTTTGGATATGGTATGCACTCGCAAATGCAACCAACCGATGTATATTTTTATCGTGAACAACTCAGCAATGGCAGCTATGATCAATCGAATCGCGAATTGGATTTCACACGCAGTCAGCATTTGGTAATCGCTTATGATTTACTGCCGGTTTCGGATTGGCGAATCAAAACAGAAATTTATTATCAATTCCTGAATCAGGTACCAGTCACCCAAACACCTTCCAGCTTTTCCATGCTCAATACCGGTTCCAGTTTTCAACCGAACAACCAGGGATTTCTTCAAAATACCGGTAAAGGAGAAAACTATGGAGTAGAATTAACCATTGAGAAATTTTTCAGCAAGGGATATTATGGCCTGTTTACTTCGAGTATATATGAATCAAAATATACCGGTAGCGACCTTATCCAACGCAATACAGCTTTTAATGGGAATTATGTGGTGAATGTCTTAGCCGGTAAAGAATTTAAAATCGGCCCGGCCAAACAAGACCGTATTTTTATTGATCTGAAGGCAAGCATGGCCGGTGGACGATATTATACACCAGTTGATTTGGATGCGTCACGCCTAAAAGGAGAACAAGTACTGGAAGGTGATGATTTGGCATTTAGTGAAAGAAACCCCAACTATTTCAGAACCGATATTAAAATGGGCTATACCCGTAACAGCAGAAAACGAAAACTATCGCATTCTTTCTTTTTTGATATTCAAAATGTGAGCAATCATAAAAACGTTTTTGCAGAGCGATACAATCCGGTCAATCAATCAGTAAACACAGCTTATCAAATCGGACTATTTCCAAATTTCATGTACCGACTTCAATTCTAAGTCCTTTTGAATTCTCAACTGAAATTACAACGCATTTCCCACCCGAAAGATTAAATTTGAACCTTGCGATTAAATAAATACAGATGGATCTACATGGGAATCGTTGGATTTTTTCTAACGTTTCTGATGCAAGAAATGGTTTACTCCATCCCTCAAAAGCACCCTGCAATTTATAATTTCCTTGCAACGATCCTAATCACCATCATTGTTTGGGAAGGTAATTTACAAATAGACCATTGGCTGAATAAAAAATTACCATGGGTTCAGTTCCCATTTAAACGAGTTGTACTTCAATTTCTAATTGCACTCATTTATACGGGTATTACTTTGTTTTTACTCATCATGGGTTATGATACAATGATTTGTTTTGATCAATTAGGACATCAAAAATTAATCTGGAATTCTTTCACTTTAAGTATGGTCGTTTCAGCACTTTTGCTGACGATTGAAATAAGTACTCAATTTTTTCGGGGCTGGAAATCTTCTCTTATAGAAGTTGAAAAATATAAAGCACAGCATGCACAAGCAGCACTCCGCAATTTAAAAGAACAGATTAATCCTCACTTTCTTTTTAATAATTTAAGTGTACTTTCCTCATTGGTGTATAAAGATGCTGATAAGGCCGTAGATTTTATCAAACAAATGTCAAATGTATATCGCTACGCCCTTGATAGCCGCAAAGAAGAATTGATTACCCTCCAGGAGGAATTGGAATTTTTAAATGCATATAATCATTTATTGTCTATACGATTCGAAGGCAGTTTGAGCTTTGAAGTTCACATCAATAACCAAGACCTTTTTTACTACCTGCCACCCATGTGTTTACAAATTCTGGTAGAGAATGCCATTCAGCACAACGAACTTTCGGCGGCACACCCTCTGTATATTCGCATCGAAAGCATAGATAATGCCATTCAAATTTCAAACCCCGTCAGGCCCAGAATACATACCCAAAAAGGAACAGGAACTGGTCTTCAAAATATACAATCACGCTATGCCTTTTTTTCCAATGAAAAAGTGTTGATTAAAAACGACGGCCAAATTTTTATGGTTCAATTACCGCTCTTAAAAATCAATCAATCAACCACGAATACGCGATCATGAAAGTGATGATTATTGAAGACGAAAAGTTATCGGCTGAACACCTCATCCATTTACTCGAAAAAATTCGGGCTGATATACAAATCATGAGGTGCATCGATTCGGTGGCCGAAAGTGTCGCGTTTTTAAAACAGAATCCGGAACTTGACCTCATCTTTATGGATATTCATCTGGCAGATGGCATCAGTTTTGAAATCTTTTTGGAAACGAATATAGAAACCCCAGTAGTTTTCACCACTGCCTATGACGATTATGCGATACGGGCCTTTAAGGTCAATAGCATCGATTACCTCTTGAAGCCCATTGGCATTCATGAATTAAAAGAAAGCATCCACAAATTTGAAAAGTATCACGGAAAGGAACAACAAGGATCCGATGCGAAAATCAAGGAGGTTTTACAACACTTAACACGCAACTACAAATCAAGATTTATGGTTCGTGTCGGACAAAACATCGAGAGCATTCCGGTTGAAGACATCATGGCATTTATGACCCGCGATAGCCTTTCCTTTCTTATACGAAACGATGGAAAAAAATTTCCTGTAGACTATACACTCGATCAATTAGAAAATCTATTATCCCCACTCACATTTTTTCGAATCAATCGTAAAACCCTGGTGCATATTCAAGCAATCAAAAAAATAAGTCCATACCTGAATGGCAGATTGTCATTGCAGATCCCGCAACTCGAAGGTGATTTTGCCATTGTCAGCCGGGAACGAGTCAGTGATTTTAAGCGATGGCTTGATCAGTAATTCCTAAGCGTAATAAAAACTAGAGGACCAAAGTATCTAATCCGCTTACTTTTTGGACATGGCAACAATCCCTGCTGATTTCAAATTGGGCCTGATGTACAACGGCTCCCAATTGATAAATTTTCATCCTCACCACTTCGCTCTGATCCAGTTCAAAAAAACCCAAATCACTATCATCCGCGACTGTATATAAATTTTGTCCACTGATGCTCGGATCCGTTTGAACATTGAGTAATGTTTGAGACGCATCATAGGTTTCTACCTTCTCAGGCACAAAAGGATTTCCATTCGAATCAACCATTGCCACGAGAATCATTTTATAATCTGCGGTGCAAATACTTCCTTCACAACTTTCTTTTCGATTACAAGCTGCAAAAGCGCAAAGGAGCATCAAAATTAAGCCTACACGCTGACTAATATTCATGCTACGAAGATAAATACTTTTTCATTCCATACCGCAGTGAATGCGAAAAATCCTCATGATCTAAAGGTGAAATCATTTTGTGTTTATACTCTGTACGTAAATGCAAATAGACCATCGTTGTTCGTAGTAAACGATGCCCCATCATTTGTTTAATTGCTAACAAACTGCAGCCTTGTTCCAATAAATGCGTGGCAAAACTATGCCTGAAAACTTTGGGTGCTACCCGGGTTCCGAATACCTTTCCCTGACTCAACTTACGTAATATAAGCCGAAGAGAAGTATTCGACATGGGCTTCCCGCCATCCTTGCCTTCAAAAACATATTTTATAGGATCATACTTTTCGAGATAAACCTGAAGTAGTTCTGCCAAAGATTGCGGAAAAACCACGAACCGGTCTCTGCCACCTTTGCCACTGCGAACCAGAATACGGTTTTATTCCAAATCAATATCTCTGATTTTCAAGTGAAGAAATTCACTACAGCGCACACCGGTTCCATATAATAAAGCCACCATACATTTTTCGCGAACATTTCGGCAAGATTTCAGTAGATATTTTATTTCTGATATTCGGAATACATCCGGTAAGGTGAATTTTTTGCGCGGATAAATATGTTTGGGTGTATAATAGGGGCATTGTAAAATATGTTTGAAATAATAACTGCAAGCATGGGCCACCATACGACATTTTACGCGCCCCACACCATGTTCACGAATGATGAAATGTAAATAGGTGATAATCATTTGATCGGTAATCAGATAAGGTGATACATCCTGATAATAAGCAAATAAAAATTTGAGTTCACGACAATAGTTACCTATCGATGCTTTGGCGTAATTCCGGACGGTCATTCTTTTTTCCACTTCCAACAAAGCATTTTTTGCTTCTTCGTTTAATTCAATTGTTCCTAATTGGTTTTGTACATATTGCATTTTTATAATTTTCGAACAAATTAATATTCCGGCATAGTATAAATTCAACTATCGTCATTAAAATGCAATCAAGTTTTCATTGGATTTCCCCTTATTCATTGAGATGATGGACTATCCGTTTAAATGGTATAGCCTTTGGAAGATGAGGACAACTTATTGGTTCGTTTCTACCCTCCCCGCAGATGGAAGGAAGGAACAATGAAATATTTCCTCCAATATTTACAAGAAATAGTATTTTGTGCTAAACCAAATTGGAATGAAAAAATTTCTTTTCAGCCTCTGTTTGATGATAAGCGGTTTCGGCGCTGATTCGCAAAATGCATTTTGGGATGCACAAAAAATTTGCAGCCTGTTAAAATCCAACAAAACTGACGAAATTATCGAAATACTATTGTGCTATCAAAAAGCCGACCAGGCCTTCCCTTGGGCAAAATTGAGTCGTAAATATCCGGATCATATCAAACAACTCAAAGACAGCAATGAATCGTTTCGACTCAGAAACTTTTTCAAATTGCTGAAAATCGAGTCGGAAATGATGGAAAAGGTGAACAGTCTAAACCGGGGATCCCAGGATATTGAACTCTTTCGAGACGCCGTCAAACATTATTACGAAGTACTAACAATTGTTAAGGAACGAAATCAACTTCAAGAGACACTAGAAAGTGGTTTAAAACACGAATCAGGACCTCCCAACCAAATCCCGGCACAATTCAAGAAATATCAAATCGATGCCTTGTATCGACATGCACAATCTCAAGAAATCAGAGACACCTTGATGATCTTGGAAGACTCGGAAACTTTTCGTCAAAATAGCAACAAATTTATTTGGAATTTAATGGCCGATTCAAATGCAGTTTTACTAGATCAGGAGATAGAAGAATTGGATATTCAACGTAATCGCCTTGCTGAGATGTTTAGAAGCAAACAAATTTTTGATGCTTTTTTTCCGGCTTTGGATTACGAAAAGGAACTAACGGTAATGAGTGATTTTCGCGATAAAGCCGAAACGATGCGGATCAATAGCGAACGGCTCCGCTCTGATTTAATCACTTCAGCTCCAACAGCCTCCTTCAAGTTACCCAATCAATCCGAAATGATTGATGCATTGGCTATTTATCTCGCCAAAAGAGTGAAACAAGAAGTGGCCATTAGTTTCATCGAAAAGTTAACCGTATATATGCGCGATCAGTCACTGGTGAATCAACTCTTTCCGGCTACTTTAAACTTACTCAACAACCGCGAAGCCTTTATGCGCCCAAATTTTGGGACATCCTGGCAAATCGCGCTTTCTGAAGATTTTATTCGAATCCCCGAAAACCTGCCAAAATGTTTGCCTCCCCGTTACCAATCAACAGGCCTCTATCTCAAAGATGGTATTCGTATTGGTCAACTTGTGCAGCAGCATTATTCCTTCATTGAAGCCGTTAATTATTTGTATGAAGAGCCTTTAGAGACTCCTGTGTTAAGAAATGCCAATACATGGATGTATATCGTGAACCATGAATTATTTGAACATGCCGAAAGGAAAACCAATCGCTACTGGATAACAGCCGAGAAACTCCAATCGCTCAATAAAGAACAACTGGAATGGATGTATATCTTGTTGGATATTCGTTATGGTGATCTCTTCAACGAAATTTTTGCAGAGGAATGGAGAGGACGCGAAATTTGGAATGAGAATTATTTTGTCAAAAAGATATACCCCTTCCGAAATTGGATGACGCGTATACTCGTTCAGCTCAATCAGTTTGAAAAAACTATCGCGCAACGAACAGATGATCAAGAAGCAGGTAAAGATGGATTGAGTGGATTCTGGAAATTTCAAAATGATTTAATGGAAGCTGTATTAGATTCAAATTTTATTCATGTCAACAAAAATATCACGAAGGGTATTCAATTCACCAGAAGTATTTTTTGTTTATACAGCGGAATTGAACAAAAAAATTACGCCTCGGTAGTCGATCAGGTATTAAAAGTATTTAGTCTGCTCGAACTCGATAAACATGTTGGAATGATGGATGTCTTAACCAATCAGTCCTTCAGGGGTGCGTTTCGACAAAAGGAAGAAAAAATACAGGATACGATACAAAGCTTGTTTAACCGGCTTGACACCTATTACGAAAAAATTTCCAACTTCAGATACCCCAGCATGATGGCCGCAAAAAACATACAGATAAGAGATGCGCTGAAAT
>DAIRSC010000011.1:0-19629 GCA_036804585.1 Chitinophagaceae bacterium | reverse complement strand
AAGGATAATCATCACAATGGGTAAACTGATCTGTTTTACGGGCTGAATTATAAGGGGGCTTATGTTTATTTATCTCTTCAGACTCCATCAATAATGAAATCAGTTCACTACCCGTTTCCACATAATCGGCATTGTACAGATGCCCCAGCAGTTCTTTGGTTTTTTTACGATCGATATTAAAATGACTAATGGCCCTCGAATACATGTTTACACTTTTCCCGATATACAAAATCTGTCCTTCTTTACCCAGAAAATAATACACTCCACAGGTATCCGGAAGTTTATCCAGAATGTACTTTTTAATATTGTCCAAACGCGAGGTCATAATCTGCTGCACATTTGAACTCCGATATTGTTTACTCTGCGCCTTTTGTTGTAATAGCAAGTCGAGCAGTTTCGCCGTCGCCACAGCATCTCCCTCGGCCCGGTGCCTGTCGAAGATTTGTATGCCCACCGATTCACATAAATTTCCCAGGCTATAAGAAGCTTTACCCGGCAAGAGTTTACGACTCAGTTTTACTGTGCACAGGGTATCCCTTTTAAACTTATAACCGAGTGAAGCAAATTCATCTTTGATAAAATGGTAGTCGAATGCCGCGTTATGTGCGACAAAAATCTTGCCTTCGGTAAATTGCAAAATGTCTTTGGCCACTTCAAAAAACCGCGGAGCATCCTGAACCATTTCGTTTGTAATACCCGATAACTTGGTGTAAAAACTACCTATATGACATTCAGGGTTAATGAGGGTCGAAAACTTATCAATCACTTGTAACCCATCATGCACCAAAATACAGATATCAATAATACGGCCTCGATTAAAATCGAAGCGGGCTCCACAAGTTTCAATATCTACAATAGCAAACACAGCCTTCAAATCTAGTATGAAATTGGCATTCACAAATAAAGGTCCTTTGCACACACCATTCGGTAAAACATAACTCGGACTTAAGGATTTAACCCTGACAAGTATAAAGTACGCCAAAGCATTTTAATTCCTCTTTACAGCTATTTTAAAATAGAAGCTCAGCGCAATCTCGCTGATGAGCTTTCTCGTGCTATCCGCTTCCATCTTTTGTACCTGAAGAGGTACAAAAGGATGTCCGCTACTATCACGGCTATTGCTGAGCGGCTCTTCCTTATACGGCGATGCAATATTTGTAATACCAATCGTTTGGCTTTAAACTTCGTTTCTCAGGAACATCCACCCAATCGTTATAACAGATACCACTTCGGTATTAAAAAATCATACTAAGGCCATTGATACCAATTCCAACAATAAATAGGGTCTACTGATTATCTCACTGGCGCTTCAAATTTAAGGAAGTGTTCATGGGATCGTCCCGCACGTGCGCTATAACCCTTGGACGATGACGCCGAAGTTGAAGATGCCAGTGAGAAGTGAAAATCAAGAAATAAACTGCATGCTGATTGAAGAGATATAAAAAAATTACCATGCATTTAAATGAGCACAATTCGCACCAAAGTGCAATGATATCAAATGTTTTCACGTTAACCAACAGCCCCAGTATGGTGTGTGGCGCCGACCCAAAAAAAATCCCGCTCTTTTCGAACGGGATTCTATATTTTCAAGAATGCATCTTATTTACTGAACTGTGGAATCATACCCTGCGCCAAACTCACCATTTTATTGATGCCGTCTTCCGGTAAATTTCCTTTTTTAAATTCGGCCAGCAAATCAGGCATTTTGTTTTCCAGCTCCAACAAGAAGGTTTCTTCGAAGGCCTTCATGTTTTTAGTGGGTACATCATTCAACAAACCATTGGTTCCTAAATAAATAATAGCTACTTGTTTCTCCACACTAAATGGCTGAAACTGACCTTGTTTGAGGATTTCTACGTTACGAGCACCTTTATCCAGGATCGATTTTGTAGCCGCATCCAAGTCACCACCGAATTTAGAGAAAGCTTCCATCTCGCGGTAAAGGGCCTGATCTAGTTTCAAAGTACCTGCCACCTTTTTCATCGATTTAATTTGGGCACTACCTCCAACACGACTCACCGAAATACCCACGTTAATGGCAGGTCGGATACCGGCATTGAAAAGGTTTGATTCAAGGAATATCTGACCATCTGTAATGGAAATCACATTGGTCGGGATATATGCAGATACGTCACCGGCTTGTGTTTCGATAATTGGCAAAGCTGTTAATGAACCTCCACCTTTTACCTTTCCTTTCAGACTTTCAGGTAAATCGTTCATTTTGGCTGCGATTTCATCCTTGTTGATTACTTTGGCAGCACGTTCTAATAAACGGCTATGCAGATAGAATACGTCACCCGGATAGGCCTCACGTCCCGGAGGACGACGTAACAACAGCGATACTTCACGATAAGCCACGGCTTGTTTACTCAAATCATCATAAACAATCAAAGCAGGACGTCCGGTATCACGGAAAAACTCCCCAATGGCTGCGCCGGCAAATGGAGCATAGAATTGTAATGGAGCCGGATCAGCAGCAGAGGCCGCTACAATAATGGTATAATCCATGGCACCGTTATCCTGCAATGTTTTCATCACCTGAGCGATGGTAGAGGCTTTTTGGCCAATGGCAACGTAGATACAGTATACAGGTTTACCTGCTTTGTAGAATTCTTTTTGGTTGATAATGGTATCAATACAAATCGCTGACTTACCGGTTTGACGATCACCAATAACGAGTTCACGCTGACCACGACCAATAGGAATCATGGCGTCAATCGCTTTGATACCCGTTTGCAACGGTTCTTTTACCGGTTCACGGAAGATAACACCCGGAGCTTTACGTTCAATAGGCATTTCAAATAATTCACCCGTGAGCGCCCCTTTACCATCAATAGGTTCACCCAATGTGTTGATGACACGACCCACCATACCTTCACCTACCTTAATGGAGGCGATACGACCGGTGCGGCGTACTTTATTTCCTTCTTTGATTCCCTTGCCTTCACCCATCAATACCACACCCACATTATCTTCTTCGAGGTTAAGAGCAATGGCTTGTACGCCGTTTTCAAATTCAACGAGCTCACCGGAGCGAACACCGTTTAAACCATAAATTCGAGCAATACCGTCACCGACCTGCAATACGGTTCCTACTTCTTCCAGATCTGCCGAAGCGTTGAAGTTTCCCAACTGCTGGCGGAGGATGGCCGAAATTTCATCAGGTTTTATACTTACCATTTTATATCAATTTTAAGTTTAAAAGATAATTTACTTATTACCGGATTTCGGCAATGAATTCATTTTTGAGGAATTGTTTACGGATATCGTTCAGGTCGCGAATGATGCTGGCATCAAACAGATTATTGTTGGCTTCTACGATAAATCCACCAATTAAGTCAGGATTTACCTTGGTCGTCAAATCAATATGCATGCCCTGAAACTGTTGTTCAATTTTCAGTCTGAGCTGAGAAAAGGTTTGTTCATCAAGGGGTTCAGCAGTTGTAAGCAGAACTTCATTGATTTTATTGTATTTTTTATATTGAGCAATAAAAGCGTCTGCAATTTCAGGCAGAAAAAACTCTCGGCCCTTGCGGATAATCAAATTTATAAAAGCTTCAGAAACCGGATTAATTTTACCTCCAAACAAAGCCTGAACCACATTGAGTTTAATATCCGCTTTTACCACGGGGCTGCGCATCAGTAAAACAAATTCATGACTACTTCTACACACGCTCTGTAAGCCCTGCATATCCTTGTACATTTCGTCGAGCTGACCTTTTTCTATGGCAAGGTCAATCAACGATTTGGCGTAACGGGCGGCAAGTCTTGGATTCAACATGTTTGACTTTTTAAAGGGTCTGTATTAAACTAATTCAATTTCAGTTCAGAGGCCAGGGTATTGATATAGGTATTCGCTTCGTTTTTATTCGAAAGTTCTTTTCGTAATACTTTTTCTGATACTTGAATGACCAATGATCCAATTTGATTTTTCACATCGATGAGCGCTGCATTTTTTTGCTGATCAATTTGTTGACGAGCTTCAGCAATAATTTTATTCGCTTCTTCTTTGGCCTGTTCTTTGGCTTCGCTAATAATTCTGTCTTTGGTTTCCTTCGCTTCGCGCAACAAATTTGTTCTTTCCTCGCGGGCAGCATTCAGCAATGTTTCATGTTCACTTTTCATGGTTGCCATTTCAGCTTTAACCCTTTCGGCCGAAGCAATGCTGTCAGCAATACTGCTTTCACGTTCGTGTAAGGCATCAAGAATGGGTTTCCATGCAAATTTTTTGAGCAGGAATAAAACGGTTAAAAACGCAATCAGCGTCCAGAAAAAGAGTCCGAAACTGGGAGTTAATAAATCCATTTTTTTAGTTTTTGGGTCTTTGAAAGACCATTTTGATTTATTGTGGGGTCTATAAGCCCGTTGGTTTTGATTTAAAACTACACGAGCGGCCCTTTGCGTTTCGTGTAGTTTAATTTTTTGACTATTGTCCGACTTTAAAGGTCGGGGTAGTTGTGCGTCAAGCGTTTTGAGTTTTTCGACTTCCTATCCTGAATTGCTTTCGGGATAGTTATCTGAACAGCTCACTACGCTCGCTTACAGCTAACTACATCACAATAGCAAGGATACCGGCGATTACTCCAAAAAGAGCAACACCCTCAACGAGGGCCGCGGCAAGGATCATGTTGGAACGAATTTCACCGGCTACTTCTGGTTGACGGGCAATGGATTCCAAAGCACCTTTACCAATTTGACCTACTCCGATACCGGCAGCCAAAGCGGCTACACCTGCACCAACTGCACCACCTGCTGAGGCGATTCCTTCTAATAAGACTGTTAATACTGACATATATATTGGTTTTAAATAACGAATTAATGATGGCCATGATCGTCACCATGATGGTGTTCTTCGATTGCCTGTCCGATAAATACTGCTGTTAAATTTGTAAAAATAAATGCTTGAATGGCAGCAACCAGTAGCTCAAGAAAAAACATAAAAATGGCAAATCCGACAGATACCGGTACGAATGCAATTCCGGCCACTTTACTGATTGCGGAGAAAATAAAAATTAATAATACGATACTCAGGATAATGGTATGTCCTGCAAAAATGTTGGCAAACAAACGTATCGCCAAAGCTGCAGGCTTAATTAAAAGATTACTGAGTATTTCGATCGGAACCAAAATGAATTTAATTCCGGTTGGTACCCCGGGCGGGTTAAAAATATGCCCCCAGAAATCTTTGTTGGCATTCGCCAGCATAACGACAAAAAATACCAGCGCCAATAGAAGGGTAGCTGCAATATTTCCGGTTAAATTGAATCCAAAAGGTAATAATCCCAATAAATTATTGACCCAAATGAAAAAAAATAAAGTCAACAATAATGGCATGAATTTGAGATACTTTTTACCCAGATTCGGTTTGGCAACATTGTCTTGAATAAATCCAATGATTGGTTCAAGGGCATTTTGAAAACCGCTTGGGGCTTTATGAGAACCGTTTTGTTTGTATTTTTTTGCCACACTGGTCATGAGTATCAGCAAAATCACCACAGATAATAATAAACACAAAACATTTTTAGTGATACTGATGTCAAACGCCGGTTTGGCATTGATAATAGTTCCCTTTTCATCCGTTTGTAAGGTTCCGGATGCATCGGTGAGATAAATTTTGCCTTTTTCAAGTTTAAAATGCTGTCCTTTACTTTCGACCACATCATGTCCGTGATGAAATTTAGAAGACATAAAGACATGAATCCCATCTTGAAACAAGATCACGGGCAGTGGTACTGAAATGTGCGTGGCGTCATGGCCTTCTCCAATAGAAAATAAATGCCAATCATAAGAATCCCCGATATGGCCAAAGATTTCACCTTTGATATCCAGTTTAGGTTCTTCCCCTTCGGTATGCGCATGCTCACTGGCAAATGAAGGCGTCAGTCCTAAAACGACCATGAAAAGGGCCAAAACGATTGATTTCACTGATGTTTTACGGCTTAATTGCATCCTTTACTGAATTCGGGCGCAAAGGTAAGTCGTAATTATGGTAGAAAAAAGCCTGAATAGAATATATTTGCAAAAAACAGCCCTTTAAGCGCAGTTGTCGACGTTTTTGAGCAGAATTTGGCATGAAGAAAGTCTTAATTATCACTGACCGCACATTACACTCTGCACCGAGGGTGATTCGCACGATAGACGCCCTTAAAAACGAATTCGAACTGTTTACAATTGGCATCACACCTCCGGCATTTGAGGTTGCCGCACATTATAGCCGCAAGTTCATTAAAGAAGGCTTTACCTACAGGGTGTTGCGAAAAATCAACCGCGATTACCGGGGTAAGTACATTCCGGACAATTATATTGACCGGGGAAAACTTTACCGAATCAAGAAAATTTTAGATGCCGTTGAACCGGATATTGTGATTTGCCATGAATGTTTTGATGTCCCTTACATGGCCCATCTCAAAAAACGATATCAAAATAAATTGGTTTTTAATGCCCATGAATATTATCCTCTTGAATTTGATGAAAGGACGGAATGGGCAAGCACCTGGCAATTGTTTTATGAAGATTTATACCGGCGCTTTTTACCTGCTGTAGACCTTATGGTGAATGTGTGTGATAGTATTCGGGAAAAATGTCTGGAAGTTTTTCTAAAAGATAGCATTGTAATACCTAATGCAGCCCATTTGAATGACCTGCCTGCTCAAATCCCGAGAAAGATTATTCAATTAATCCACCACGGGGGAGCCATTCCTGGTCGTAAAATTGAAGAGATGATTCGGATGATGGATATACTTGGGTCCGGATATCATCTGACTTTTATGTTGATGCCGAATGTTCCTCAATATTATCAGTCATTGCAGGAAATGGCCAGTCAAAAATCGAATATTTCCTTCATTGAACCGGTTCCCTTTCGTCAAATCGTGCCAACCCTGAACCAATTTGATATTGGAATTTATATTTTACCCCCGGCCAGTTTTAACAATGCTATTGCTCTTCCAAATAAAATTTTAGAGTTCATTCAGGCTAAATTATGTATTGCCATCGGACCCTCACCCGAAATGAAGCGGCTATGCGAAAAATTTGAATTAGGCGTAGTGGCTGAGGCGTTTAACGCTGAATCATTGGCTCAAAAAATAAGCCGGATTGATGCTGATCAATTATTGGATTATAAAAGAAATGCGGAAAAAGCTGCACAAACATTATCTGCAGAGCACTTTGGTGCTGTATTTTTGAGCGCGATCCAAGACCTATCAGTTAGGGAATAAAAATAACATGAAAAAAATCTTATCCATTGTTGGTGCCCGTCCTCAATTCATAAAGCACGCACCGATGCAATTGCAACTTCAGAAATATTTTAACGCCCTAACCATTCATACCGGACAACATTATGACGAAAACATGAGTACGGTTTTTTTCGATGAACTCAAAATGCCTAAACCCGACTTTTTATTCAATTTGGGGGGCAGTAAGCCCCAGGGTGAACAAACAGCCATCATGTTAACTGAAATTGAAAAAGTTTGCATAACAGAAAACCCGGATGCCTTGTTGGTTTACGGCGATACGAATTCAACTTTAGCCGGCGCATTGGTGGCTGCCAAAATGCATATCCCACTGATTCATATTGAAGCCGGATTACGAAGCTTTAATCGAGCTATGCCTGAAGAAATTAACCGGATAGTAGCCGATGAATTTGCCCATATTTTGTTTTGTCCCAGCGATCAGGCCATACAAAACCTGCATCTGGAAGGTATCTGTCATGATCGTATCTTTCTGTGCGGTGATGTGATGTGCGATATGATTAAATTGATTGAACCCCAGTCCAAACGGATTCCGAACCATCCATATTATTTTGCTACCATTCACCGTCCTTACAATACAGACGATCATACCCGAATGGAAAACATTCTTGAGGTTTTGAACAGTTTGGATAAACCGGTTGTTTTTTCGATTCATCCACGCACCTTGCAGCGCATTCATTCCTTTGGTATGAAGGAGTCAACATTTGCCAACATTCAATTCATTCCTCCGCAGAGCTATACTGAAAGCGTATCCTATCAAAAATATGCTGATTGTGTAATTACAGACAGTGGGGGCATTCAAAAAGAGGCATATATCCTGAAAAGGCCTTGTATCACGCTTCGAAGCGAGACGGAATGGACCGAGACTTTACGAAATGGATGGAATACGCTGGTATTTGATCACTTGAAGGACATTCAAACTGTTATTGCTCAATCGCCCGGTTCATACCATGAGAACTTATATGGAGATGGTCATGCTGCTGAACAAATCACCACCTTGATTCAACAACACCTCTAAGAGCTTGCCAGAAAATACTCCCAGAATCACTACATTTGTCCGATAAATTGAATAAGGCCTTATGTGCGGTATTGCTGGAATTATAGCCAAAGACAAAGGGTTGGTAGCACAAGAGCGTTTAAAGCGCATGACCGACGTGATTACTCATCGGGGACCGGATGGTGAAGGACAATGGATCTCATCAAACGCTAAAGTTGGACTGGGGCATCGACGTTTATCGATTATTGATTTAAGCCATGAGGCCGATCAACCCATGCATTATTTAGATCGTTACACCATCGTTTTTAATGGCGAAATATACAATTATATTGAGTTGAAAGAAACCCTGCTCAAACAAGGCTATCCATTTCGAACGGCTTCGGACACGGAGGTGTTAATGGCCCTTTATCATCGGGATGGAGAACAATGTTTGCAATTACTAGATGGCATGTTTTCTTTTGTCTTATATGACGAGCAGGAACAAATCCTATTTTGTGCCCGAGATCGATTTGGCGAAAAGCCTTTTTTTTATAGCCACGAAAAGGGTAAACACTTTTATTTCGGAAGTGAAATGAAATGTTTATGGGCAGGTGGAATTGCGAAGAAGGTGAATGAACAAATGATATTTAACTATTTGGCCTATGGTACTTTGGATAATCATCATGATCAGAGCCAAACATTTTTTGAAGGATGTACCCGTTTACCACATGCGCATTGTTTATTGCTGAATTTGAGTGACCTCACCGTACACATTAAACCATATTATAACATCCGCTATAATGAGGTTAATCAACATATTGGTGTGGACCAAGCCGCGGAGCAGTTTCGGGAAATTTTTTATACCTCCGTAAAAAGAAGACTTCGAAGCGATGTTACTGTTGGAAGCAGCTTAAGTGGAGGTTTAGATAGCAGCTTGGTTGTTTGTATTATCGATGAACTAAAAAAGGGAACAGCACAAAAACAAAATACTTTCAGCGCCGTATTTCCGGGATTCAAAAAGGATGAGCGCAAGTATATGGATTATGTGATTGCCAAAACGAATGTAGAACCTCATTTTGTAACACCGACGGACGAAAGTATGATTGCCGATTTACCCAAAGTATGTTGGCATCAGGAAGAACCATTTGGAAGCGCCAGTATTTATGTTCAGTATCGGGTGATGCAATTGGCAAAAGAGCATCAGGTAACTGTTTTATTGGATGGGCAGGGTGCAGATGAGTTATTGGCAGGATATCATGGTTATTATACCCAATATTTTGCGGAGTTAAAATCCGGGAATCCCGCTAAATATCAATCTGAATTAAATAGCTACCACGAACTGATGCAAGGGAACCAGATCAATCCGAATCAGCATCAGGGTATTACCAACAAAGTGAAGCAAGCTGCACTGCGACATATTCCGAAAATCAGAGAACGTTACGAAGATTATAAACAACTGACGAAGCCCTTTTTCCATAAAGATTTTTATAACAGTTTTGCGAACAAATCCTTACCCAATACCTATCATTTTAATTCCCTTCAGGAGGCCTTATACCATTCCACCTTTTCACGGGGTTTGCAGGAGTTGCTTCGATATGCGGATCGAAATAGTATGGCCCATAGCCGTGAAGTAAGACTTCCATTTTTATCACACGAGCTGGTGGATTTTCTGTTTACCTTGCCTTCCTCTTTTAAAATTCATCAGGGTTGGACCAAATGGATCATGCGTCATAGTTTTAACCAAATCATGCCACCTGAAATCACCTGGAGAAAAGATAAAATTGGTTATGAACCTCCTCAAAAATCCTGGATGGACCATCCCCAAATTCACGAGAATATTGTAACGGCAAGAGAATCTATGGTACAGATGGGTATCCTGTCGCCAAAGGTTTTGAACCGAAAAATTGAATCAGAAGAAAGTAATATTTCACGAGGAAACAATTGGCGTTTGCTGATGTGTGGGCACTTACTTGAAAGTTAGATTAAACACATGAAATCGGATCAGCGCATTTTATTGTATTTTCCGTTGGATATACGCATGAAGGAATCGGGGATTGCAGGTAAATGTCGCGGGATCATTCATGCTTTTCAACAGAATTATAAGATTGATTATATCAGTGCTTCCGATGCGGGTTTCTATTTGAATGATCAATTACTTTACGATTGTTACTCGAATGAATCAGTTAAATTAAAATATCGTTTTACAGAGCGAATAATCGGTTATTATACACCGCTGCTGCCTTTACTGGATGAAAAAAAATATGATGCACTCTATTTTCGCTTTCATTATTTTATTACGCCAAAACTGATTTTGTTTTTAAAAAAGTTGAGACGTAAAAATCCGGATATTCAAATTTTCGTGGAAATTCCCACTTATCCCTATCAATCCGAACTTTATAATTGGATGGCTTTGGTTAGATATTATTTCGGTATTTTATTATTGCCCCTTTTTCAAAAGTATGTCGATCGAATTGTCACCGTTTCCAAACATAAAAAAATTTTTGGTATCCCAACGATCAATATTTCCAATGGCTACTATTCGGAATTATTTCGAAAAATAGATTCCATACCGGAGGTTCAACAACAAGGTTTTCATATTGGCATGATTGCTAATTTCAATGCCTGGCATGGACCAGACATTCTTATTGAAAGTATCATTCAGTACTACCAAAAAAATGACCCTAAAAAGGAAGTATTTCTACATATGATTGGAGAAGGTGAAATTTTAGAACAATGCAGAAATCGTGTTCAGGAACGTGGCCTGAATAACAAGGTTTATTTTTATCATAAAATCAATCGACCTAAAATTCTTGAAGTCAGCAAAAAGATTCATGTAATGGTGGGCACTTTAGGCCATCACCGAAAAAATATTCATTTAGATTCTTCACTGAAATCGAGAGAATATGCAGTTTTAGGCAAACCCTTGATTTTGAAAACACCCGATCCAGATTTTCCGCCCACACTCCCATTTGTAAAATATTTTCCCGACGACCAGAGCTTACTCAATGTAGAAGAAATTATTTTATTCTATGATCAACTAAAAGAAAAAGATCCGGAATATGCTCTAAAAATTCATCAATATGCATTGAGTAATTTGGGTTGGGAGGTGAAACTCAAACCAATTTTTGAACAGATAAACACTTCGCATTAATTCCTCCATTGAATGAAAAATAATGATAACCATACTGCTAAATTTTTTATTTAATCTGTCATTGGATTGAAGCATGAAGACTCTAAAATGAAACATGAAAACAATCATATAAGGGTGCTGATTTTGGGGGAATATTTTCCGCCCAATCCAAATACGGCCGCGTCCAGGTTGCATTCGTTTTTTCATTTCCTACCGGAATACGGCATCACACCCGTTGTTTTCTGCAGAAAGGAATCCATAAAATTTGAAAGTCCGATTCAACAAACCGGTAATTCCGAGGTACATTATGTACAAGTAACACCAGATTTTTATGAAAGAAATATTCCACGGCTGAAAAATAAAATGCTGAAAAATATCCTGATTGCTATTTCGCTGGTATTTGAAAATAGTCGGTTTAAACGTAAGCATGATCAGTATAAAAGAGCCATAAGAAACTATTTATTGATTCATTCTGCAGATCTGATTTTGGCAAGTGGTACTCCTTTTTTGATGTTCTCTGTGGCTTCAGAAATAAATCAGGAATTCAAAATCCCATGGATTGCTGATTACCGGGACGATTGGAGTACCAATCGTGTATTTAACACCAATCGATTGGCACTATGGCTTCGTTGGCTCGATAGTAGACGAGAAAAGAAATTTACAAAGAATGCCAGTTGTTTTACCACTGTATCTAATATTCTGCGCCAAAGAATTGAAAAGAGTATTGGCAAAAAAGGTTATTTGGTTGAAAATGGTTTTTGGGAGTATCCGGAAATTCAAATTTTGTCGGCCAAACCGCTTAGTGTTTTATATGCAGGAAGCATTTACAATTCTCAAGATTTAAATTTTTTAAATCAAACCATTCAATTACTTAAGGCGCAAAACATCCGGGAAGTGGAATTTATTTTTCTGGGCAGCCAACCTGAACGATTAACCAATCTAGATAATGATTACGTAAAAATTATTCCAAAGGTATCTCGTGAAAAGGCGTGGGAAAATATCCTCCATTCAGATGTCTTATTGTATATCTCATTTAAATCCGGCAATGAAATTTTAAAGGGTGTTCCTGCCAGTAAATTATACGACTATATTTATTCCCGTAAACCCATTCTAGTACAAGAAAGTGATCGAGATATCGTTGAAGAAAAGCTGAGCCAATCAGGTCAAGGATTATTTTGCGAAACACCTGAAAAAATGTTTAAATATATATTAAGCTATAAAAGGCAAAAGGAAACACAGGGTTTCATAGCACCGATAGATGTTCCGGCTACCTTTTTAGCCCAAAACAGCAGGAAACATCAAGCTTATCTTTTGAGTGAAGTGATTAAAAAACATTTGCAATGAAAGCTTGGCCGAAAGTGAGTATACAAATTCCTTGTTACCGTCAAGAGAATGAAATTATTCGGGCTATTCAAAGTGCATTGAGCCAGGATTATCCCAATCTTGAAGTGGTGGTTTGTGACGATCGCAGTCCTGATTCTACATTTCAACAAGCCCGATCCATTGAAGATCCCAGATTGAGCGTGCATCAAAATGTACAGAATCTGGGAAGGGTAGGTAACTACAAAAGATTGTTATATGAACTTGTCTCGGGAGAATGGGTGGTGAATTTGGATGGAGATGATTGGTTTACAGACGTTCGATTTATTTCCCGGGCCATGGAAGTGTTATTAAAACACCCGGATGTCGTTTTTTACCATGCCAATCAAAAGAACCTCAAGGCTGTTAAACAATATTGCCATTCTGAATATATCGATGAACATCATCTCAAAATAGAAGGAATGAATTATCTAACGAACCATCATTCCGTTCGGTATTTTAATCATCTGAGTACCATTTATAACCGCAGCTTGGCGATGAAGGCAAACTTCTATTCAATGGATGCCCTGAATGCAGACTTTACTTCCATCATGCGTTTATGTTGTCATGGTGCCATCATTCAAAGTAATTATTCAGTTGGAACCTGGAACCTGAATGCGGGAAGTGCATCGCTAAAATACTTTGAGAATTCAGAGATTCATAAAAATAAGAGGGCACTTTCGGCTATGGTCAAGTATTTATCACAAACTAAGGACGAAGCAATCTGTCGTCGTATATTAAATAACCTGATTGTATTACAAGATTATTTTTGTTTTCAGGCTGAGGTTTTGTTTTTACCACGAATGAGCGCTTTAAAAATCTTATTTGCAAACTTCAAATTTTCATCAGATTACTTTAAGATATTGTTACAGTTTATTGCTAAAAGAATTTTCGCAATTCGATAAATCAGCAGGTGATGGGTTGTGGATTTATTTCCTCGTAATTAATCGGTCTATCCACATCATGCCTTTCTCTTAATTTTAAGTAAATTCCGAAAGCCATCAAAAACCAGAGCCAGGGATACCAGTAATCTCCAATGAAGTAATAGTGTATGAGACCACAGAAATACGCCAACAATAAATACAGTTTTATAGGGCTACGAATCCCCATGAAAACAAAGAATATCACCCCCAAATGAAGAATCAGAAAGATAAAACCTAGCAACCCGGCTTCGAACAAAATAGTTGGATACCATGAAATGACTGCATCGTTTAATCCGGCAACCCGAAAACCCGAGGGGCCATATCCGAACAAAATATGGTCTAATCCTGAATTTTGATATTTATTCATTACTGCCTCCATTTTTTTGTTTCTGTCTATTTCTGAGTTTGAACCCATTTTACTCAGCACGGACAGGTATACAGAATCAAAAACCGGAATGCGTTTTTCTAAATAAGACAGGGCAAAAATGATCAGAAACAAAAAGACCAATCTTTTAGGTTGTAAGAGCATCTTCACCACATTTTTAAAGGCTTTTGCCCAATTAATAATGAGGACCAATCCAAGTGCTGTTGGTATCGCTATGAAGGAAGCAGTACTATAAGTGATTATAATATTTGCTGCTAATATAATGGTAATAAGCAGCTTAAAAGCCCATGGCATTCTGGAAATACGCCACAAATAATAAATCGCCAAAGGTGCAAAAATTTCCATCATAAGAGCGTGATGACCGGACTCCACGGCAAAGCCTCTTGCTCTTATGATAAATCCTAAGGCCATTGGATTGTAATAATTTACCGTTGGTCTGGGTATATACAGATTCACATCAATTCCCATCAAGTTAACAGCAACTGCTTCGATAACGGTGTAAAGAGCCGCAACTGTGGTCATAACCGTTAAAGTTCGTAAGGCTTTGTTTGGTTCGATGTGTGAATTTTTCAAGGCAAATAATATATTCATGAAAAAAAGAATAATCACTGTATTATATGCAATGAAATGGTTGAGTGCCTTTGGTTCGTGTATGCCATTTAATAAATAACTGAAACATAAAGAGACAAGAAATATAAACATAAACCCGACATGCAATCCATCGACTTTCAACTTCTTTGGCTGTTTACGAAATAGCATCATCAGTACGTTTAATCCAAACATGACAATACTTAGAATGAGCGACATATTAATGGTATCACTGATTGCAAATGCGGATACGAATGGAATAGTCAATATGTAAAGATGAATGAGAGGTTTCAAAATTCAGTATTGGGTCAGAATCAATGTCTTTGATGCATGTATCTTAAAACAGAGGAACAAAGTTACCTTTTACCAACAAATAGTAAAATCTAATTTCTATACCCTCAGACCTTGAACATTATATTCATAAATTCAGGATTAGTTGGATGTTGTAGTATTTTTGAACAATGAAAAAGTTAATCTTATTTCTATGGTACTTCAGTTCAATATCATGGGCATTTGGTCAAGCTGATATATTACAAAGCTCAATCCAACAATTCAATCACATATGCAAACAAGCTGCCAAACAAAAATCAGTTCGAAAATCGATTCGAGAATTTGGGGCTAAAGGAGATGGAAAAACCAATGATACTTGGGCATTTATAAGAGCCAGTAATTATTTAAAGGCATTAAAAAATTCAAATTACCGGGTTGAATTATTTATTCCTAAAGGCATCTATTTAATCGGCATGCAAGCTAAAAGAGACAATCCCTTAAAACATGAGGATTTGGTGATTCAAACACCGAGTTATGAAGCCTTTTATGGGCCCATTTTAATTGATTTAAACGGATGCCAGAATATTAGCATTGTTGGAGAGGAAGGCTCTAAAATCAAATATGTAAATGGCCTTAAATTTGGGTCATTTGATGCTAAAACAGGAAAACCTTATTTTCCTGAAAAACTCCCTTTCAATAATAGTTATTACGCAGCTAGCATCGGTGTCTTGTTATTCATACATAATGCCAAAAACATTGAGGTGCGCAATTTGGAATTAGATGGAAATATTCAGGGGGCGGAAATTGGCGGAAATTGGGGGGATTTAGGTATACAGTTAGGTCATATCGGAACATATATTAGTGGTATTTGTGATAATATTCTTGTACAAAATGTTCATTGCCACCATTTTGGATTAGATGGGTTTGCCATAAGATCAAAAGACACGATGAATAATTCTTTAAAAATTATTCTGAACTGCAAATCTTCTTGGAACGGCCGACAAGGGCTTTCATGGACCGGGGGAAACAATCTTCGTTGTTTCAAAACAACATTTTCCGAAACGGGGCAATCCACTCTTGCGACGGCTCCAGGTGCTGGTCTGGATATAGAACCCGAGTCCGAAGGTGGGTCCTCCTGCGTGAATGGGTATTTCGAATCCTGTATTTTTCAAAACAACAAATCGTTTGGAATTCTTGCAACGTCAACGGCACCAGACAGAATATCAAGAGGGCATGTTTTCACACAGTGTGTGCTGATAGGAACACAATCGCCTGCTTTAAAATCGCCTGCTTCGCATTCACGGTTTGATCAATGTTATTTTCTCGGAGCTTTAATCACGCCAAATGGCCGCGGATTAGATGCCTTGGTATTCAATCAATGTTATTTCACGGATGTTCCTGAACTTTTGGTAAAGCAATTACCCATTACTCTCCGACAAAAAATAACAAAGATTGACTCGTATGTTCCTCCTTATTGTCTGCTCGACTTAAGTTGGGGAAAAGGAAGCACATTAATAGAATCCTGCCGTTTTGATATACAACAATCTATCGGTATGATGTTAGACGGTGGACCTTATTGTATCCTGCGAAAATCTGAAATCAATTTTCGTTATTTACCTCCTTTTCTTTCAAGCCGCACAAATATCTCATTCATGCACGATTGTGTCTTGGAAAGCAACAAGTTTATTAATTTAACTGCGAATAGGCATTTAAATATCATGAGCAATGGTAAAATTAAATCGAATAGAAGGAATAGGTGTTCTGGAGAAATAACCGTAGGTAGTAATCATACAGGAAATGATTTTTAGGGCGGATTTATTTCCAGATTCAATAGCTCATTTAAACCCAGTAAACAACCCTGTCTTCAATGAAAATTGTTCACATTATTAACAATCTCCATATTGGCGGAGCAGAATCTTTGATTTCAACGCTACTTCCCAAAATAAAAGATATGGGTATTGATTGTCAGCTTATTTGCCTGAATGGTATCAATGAATCTAAATACATAAACGAATTGGAAACATTTCATATACCAATTCATATTCTCAACAAAAAATCTTCCCCATATCATCCAATACTCATTCTTAAACTCGGCAGATTATTGCAAAAAATAAATCCTGATATTGTGCATGTTCATCTTTTCCCAGCTTTTTACTGGGCGGCTTTGGCTAAAAAAATATTCAGTTTAAAATCAAAATTTCTATTTACTGAACATGCGACATTCAATCGACGTCAAAGTATATTTTGGTGGAAACCGCTTGAATTATTTGTTTATCGACAGTACCAGCAAATCATTTGCATTTCGGGAGGTGTTGAAAACCGGATGAAAAAATATATACAGGGAAAGTTCATTACAAAAATTGAAAATGGCATCCCGTTGGAAAAATACAGACAAAATAAACCCGTCTGTTTGAATGCTTCGTTAGCAAAACAAGTCGAATCTTTACATTCAATCAAAGAAAATAAATTGATTCTTTCGGTTGGCAGACTGGTCCCGGATAAAAACCAACAAACAATGATTCGTATGATGACTGTTCTATCTTCGGATTATTTGCTTTTGATTGTTGGAGAAGGTCAATGCAGAACTGAATTGGAAAAATTGATTCAATCCCTGAAACTAGAGAATCGGATTTTTTTATTAGGGGCACAAACAGATATTCCATATTTAATTAAACAGGCGCATGCTGGAATTTTTACTTCTAAGGTGGAAGGTTTTGGCTTAGCGGCACTTGAAATGATGGCTTCCGGTTTACCTGTTGCATTCAGTTCTGTTCCGGGTTTAAACGAGTTATGTCCTGACGAGTCTCTGATGGCTTCTCAAGATGACTATAATCAATTTGCTATAATCATCAAACGATTGATGCAAGACGAATCATATTACCAACAAATGAAAGAAAAATGTTTAAGCCGATCCGATACATATTCTATTCAGGAAATGGCGAACAAACATATCAAACTGTATCAACAAGTATTATCTGATTCTCCAAATCCTGAAATGTGCTAAATTTCAAATAATTGAATTTATGCCTGAAAGATGGGTTAAATTTAAATAATTTTACCTCTGAATATGTGTGGAATCTTAGGCTATATCTCTACAAAAAAAATCTGTTCTCAGGCAAGTTTCAAAACCGCCCTTGATGCAATGTCGCTGCGTGGGCCTGATGCTTCAGGCGTTTTCCAGGAAAATGCCGTATTGCTTGGACACCGACGTCTATCGATAATTGATACCTCCGAAGGGGCGAATCAACCCATCAAAGATGCCAGCAATCGATATGTGTTGATATTTAATGGTGAAATTTTTAACTTTCAACAACTCCGTGAAACGAAACTTTCCAGTTTTGATATTCCATTCCGAACGCATTCCGATTCGGAAGTATTGCTTTATCTACTCATACATTATGGTCAGTCCTGTTTAAACTGGCTTTCGGGTTTCTTCGCATTTGCATTTTATGATACTTTCTCAAAAACAACGTTGATCGCACGTGATCATTTCGGTAAAAAACCATTAATTTATTTTCAGGATGACGATCAATTCATTTTCGGTTCTGAAATGAAATCAATTATCCCATTGATGCCGAAAAGAGTCCTTAATAAAGAATCTCTTTTCTTATTTTTCCAATTCAACTACATACCGCCCAGCCGAAGTATTTTAGAAGGTGTTCATAAACTCAGTCCCGGACATTCCTTGTTCATTGGACAAGAAGGCATAGAAATTTCCCCTTATTACAAAATAAATCTTTCCAATTCGAATACTGCACCTGTTACTTACGAAGATGCAAAACAACAATTACATCAACTGATGCAACAGTCTGTTCAGGATCGTCTGATCAGTGATGTGCCACTGGGGGCATTTTTGAGCGGAGGTATTGATAGTTCTGTTATTGTTGCGACAGCCGCAAAATATACAGATCAGCTGCGTACCTTTTCAATCGGTTATAAAGATAATCCACTTTTTGACGAATCAAAGTATGCCGATTTAGTCGCAAAAAAATACAACACCGACCATGAAGTATTCTATTTAAGTGAGCGTGATTACAAGGAAGAGATTTTGAATGTTCTGGATTATTTAGACGAACCGTTTGCAGATAGTAGTTGTATTCCTCAATACATCTTGTGTAAAAAAACCAAACCAAAAGTTACGGTAGCTCTGAGTGGGGATGGCGGCGACGAAGTTTTTGCAGGTTATAACAAACATCGCGCGGAATGGATGTTCAGGAATAACTCATTGATGGCCTTGCTTGCAAAAAGCGCTTCTCCTCTCCTTAAACGACTTCCACAAAATAAAAATTCAAAGATCGGGAATATTACCCGTAAAATGGTTAAACTGGCCAACGGAGCACGATTGACAGATCCAGAACGTTACATTCAATGGTGTAGTATCCTGGGTGAACACGAAGTAAACCCTTTATTTAGAAGTTCATTTCGAAATAGTATTCGCGAACAATTGATTCGTGCTGAACATTTGAAATACTCCTCCCATATAAAAAGCAATGACTTCAATGAAATTCTGCTTTCAGATATGCAATTGGTGCTTCCCGGAGATATGCTTTATAAAGTGGATATGATGAGTATGGCCAATAGCCTCGAAGTCAGGAGTCCGTTTTTAGATCATCGAATGGTTGATTTTGCTTTTCAACTACCGGCTTCGTATAAAATCAATCGACAACTGAATAAACGTATCGTGCAGGATACATTTCGTAACGAATTGCCTGCTGAACTTTATAACCGTCCAAAACAAGGATTTGAAATTC
>DAIRSC010000010.1:0-20358 GCA_036804585.1 Chitinophagaceae bacterium | reverse complement strand
TAAAAAATCCGTAAGCACTTTGGTGGAAAGCAAGGGCCTAATTTTTGAACCCGTTTTGATTTGCGATTCTAGTTTTTCAATACGCCCTTTCAAATAAATACAAATACCGGTTTGTAAAAGTTGTTGCATCATTTGATGATAACAAGGAAGTCCGCCTCCAGTGGCAATCAATGCTCGTTCATCATGTTGGCAAATTTCCTGAATACATTTTTTCTCTTCACTTCGGAACCACTCTTCGCCATGCTTCACAAAAAGTTCCGGAATCTGACATTGGTGTTTTGATTCAATCCATTCATCGGTATCCACAAAAGTCATCTGAAGCTGATTGGCCACCTCTTGCCCCAAGAAACTTTTACCGGAACCCGGCATTCCCAACAGATAAAATCGCATCTTTGTATATTACTTTCTGAGTGCAATTTAAATCAAGCTTTTTGTATCGTGGCCAGCATATCCTGTTTATTACCTCCTGAATTACGAAATGGTCTTCCTGTTTCACTGCAATCCCAATGGGATGACTTATGCCGGGCTCATCAGGTAGAAGCGGTGAACTCATTCCGCATCAATCCTAGAAAACCATTCCGTTCAATCGATGGCCTTACAAAGGTACCTTGGTGTCAATACGGCTATTATTTATCCGAAAGGCCCTCGTATGTCGCGGATCCTTTATGGCATGCCGGCGCTTATTATGTACAGGAAGCATCATCGATGTTTTTGGAGCAGGCCATTTTACAGCATGCGGATTTTAATGAGCCTAAATTTGTACTTGATTTATGCGCTGCACCCGGTGGAAAAAGTACTTTAATGTCTTCCATATTGGGAGAGCATGATTTGTTAGTCTCCAATGAAGTCATTCAAAGTAGGGTCGGTGTACTGAATGAAAATTCAGTAAAATGGGGCAGTATAAATCATTGGGTTTGTCAAAATGATCCCGCTCAATTTGGGCGCACCCCGGATATGTTCAATGTCTTAATGGTGGATGCCCCTTGTTCCGGTTCCGGTTTGTTTCGTAAACTCCCCGAGTATCAGCAGGAATGGTCAAATCAATTGGTTCATCTGTGTGCCGAACGACAAAAAAGAATTTTACACGATAGTTTGCCTTCTCTGTCTCATAACGGCTTGCTGATATATATGACTTGCTCTCTCAGCCAGGCCGAAAATGAGGATATGCTCGATTTCCTGATGGAGTCCTTCGATTTAACTCCATTAAAAATAGATCATCTTTTTCAAGGCATTATTGAAACAAGATCCGCAACAGGTGCTTACGGTTATCGTTTGATGCCTCACATGGTTCAGGGCGAGGGATTCTTTTTGGCTTGTTTTAGAAAAAATAACGGACAAGCCATGCTCCAAGCTTCAAAATCTAAAATTAGTCATACACAGGAAGGCGCGTGGAATTATTTTCTAAAAACGGAAGCTTTGCAACTGATTCAAAAGGAAGATGATTTTTATGCGATTTCTGCCGCCCATCTCGCCTTTTATCAACAAACCCAACGCACTTATAAATGGATAAAACGGGGTATTGCCCTGGGGAAAATGATTCGTAAGGATATCATTCCCGATCATGAATTAGCCATGTATCAGGCTATAGAATTTCAAGAAAGGGTCGAATTCGACTTAAAACAGGCACTGATGTATTTGAAAAAGGATACATTCGTTTTACCCGAAACCTCCAAAGGATGGCATTTGGCCTCTTTTCAAGGTTTGCCTCTTGGCTGGGTAAAAAATCTGGGAAATAGAATGAATAATTATTACCCTTCCAATTACAGGATTTTAAAACAAAACATTTTGACCTGAGAATAAAATTGATGACTTTTGTGCGCAGTCGCTCTATGGCTGATTTTGCGTTTGAAACTTCGTTCATATTTACCTGTATATCTAAACCCTGTCTGTGCTTAATTGGACTCGAAGAATAATAAATTTTTAGGATGATGAAAAAAATATACCTGGTGTTAACATGCGTATTGTTTCAAGTCCTGACCAAGGCTGAATCCGACTTTGTTGTGGCGGAAGAAGTAGCGACTTTGAACATCAACCATCGGATGATGGATCAGGAAACGCTGGCCGATATTGCTACTTATTGCGCATTGCGTCAATCAGCACTCGAAAAAATGAATGGGATCTCCGCAAATAAAATATTGAAGATCGGGCAGGAGAAAAAAATTATTTTAGCGAAAACGAATTATTACAAAGAATTTGAGCGTAAAAACAGACCAGAGTATGAGGCACTAAAATATTTTGTTGCTTCATCCGAAAATTTACCCCGTATTGCCCAACACTTTTTCCCTGAAGGACAATTTTTAAAAAGCTCGAATCCCCAAGGTGGATTTCGTCGGGGTGATTTGAATCCCGTAGGTTGGATTAAGATTTTAGGTATGAAGCAACCGGTAAACATCAGCAAACCCAATGCGGTGATTGGACAGGGATCTCCGACTAAAAAGGCGGTACCTGCAAAAGCACAAAATGGCCAAAAGACCAATAAGCCGGCAGAAACTAAAATGGCTCAACCGTGTGTGGTAATAAATGATCCCAACCGAACTACCGGCAAACAACCTAAATCCTTACCTGAAAGATGGGGTGAATGGTTCCTGAGCAAAGAGGCTTTAGATGATCGAGGCCTTAAATCACTATCCAATCGTAACACAGAACAAACGGGAAAAAAGGAATATGTGGTAGTAAGCGGAACAAAGAAACGCGAGAAATCGTTTAAGCCAATGTGGGATGAGTTGGTGAATGGTGAAACAGAAACGTCATCTCCTGAAAAAAAGAATAACAATCCTATTTTCAAGCCCATAGTTGCCAAAAAAGAAAATTTGATTGAACAAAGGGTAGAAAAACAAAAAAAAGCCGTTTCGGAAAATAAGCAGCAAAAAAATGTTCCGATTGAAGCATCCGAAAAAAAACAAGAGGAGACAGGGGATGTTCTTTTTGCCGAAGCTGCTTTTGAAATCAAGAAAGAGAAAAGTTTGAGCAGTGCGGTAAAACCATTTAGATATAATGCTAAAAAAAATGGTAAAGCGACTTATTTTTTCAGTGGTCCAATCAGAGGTAAATTTTATATGGTTACCAATTTGGTGGCAAAAGGCGAACGGGTTAAAGTGGTGAATACTGTTAATGGTAAATATTTAATAGCTAAGGTCATTGGTGCGCTTCCGGGAAATGATTTAACCAAAGGACTGCTTTTGAAAATTAGTGATCATCCTAAACTGCCGTCGGGGCAAAAAAATTGTGTTTTTGACATTCAGATTTTCTAACAAGCACTCATCTTTAAAATGCTATGAGAATTTTAATCATCCGGTATTCATCCATTGGGGATATCCTACTAACGACACCGCTGATTCGTACGATTCGGAAAAAATATCCGTATGCTGAAATTCACTTTTTGACTAAGCTAGGTATGAAGGAGGTTCTCTCTGCAAACCCGAATATTGATGTATTTCACTATTATGAAAATGATTTGCAAAAGGTGGTATTAGAACTGGTTCCTTTGCGTTTTGATTTGGTGTTCGATTTACATAAAAATTTCCGAAGCCGCTATGTCACAGCGCTTTTAAAACAATCCTTTAATAGTCAGGTTCAGTTAATTCGATTCTCTAAAATAAACATTCGAAAATGGCTGGCTGTGCAACTAAAGTACCGCAGGGCATTGCCGGATAAAAGCATTGTAGATCGTTATTTTGAGGGTGTTCAAGCCCTGGAAATCCGTAATGATGGTGAAGGTTTGGATTGTTATATTCCATCCGATTGCGAAATTCAGAAAGATGATCTTCCGCTGGGGCATGTGATGGGATTTATAGCATGTGGGATTGGCGGTCAGCATGAAACAAAAAAAATGCCTGTTGAGAAATGGCGTGAATTAATCAGCCAATTACCTTTACCTGTCGTGTTGCTGGGAGGGCCGGAAGATAGCCCCATGGCAGAAAAATTGACTGAGATTGATCCGGTGAAGATTTATAACGCCTGTGGAAAGTTCCGATTGATGGAAAGTGCTGACATCGTGCGAAGATCCCGACTGGTGATTACCCACGACACGGGCGTGATGCATATGGCGGCTGCTTTTAAAAAACCAATCATATCCATCTGGGGGAATACCATTCCTGCCTTTGGCATGTTTCCTTATTATGGACAGAATAATATTCATCAACATCCTTCTCCATTGAGCATCATGCACGAGGTGAAAAAATTATCCTGCAGACCTTGCTCTAAAATTGGGTTCAAATCATGCCCGAAAAAACATTTTCGTTGTATGCAAGATCAGAATATTGATTTAATCGTGAGAGATGTAAATGCTTTGCTCCGGAAAAAATAATGAAATTATTGTTTTTTTACGTTCAAGCGTATTTGATTCTCTTATTCTTAGTTGAAGTTGGTTGTGCGCAACGGCAAAATTCGGGTTAAATCTTTTTACATTTAATATCCGGTAAAACCGGTTCCTCTATTTTATACTTTGGAAGGAATGACCCTGTTAATCAGTACGTTCATAAGAATTTTAGGCTTACCCTCTTTTTTTCATTTATTTTGCAGGGCGAAACAAGTATGCTCAGAATCGGAATCATAGGCGCAGGACAATACGGAAGACAACATGCAGAACAAATCAAGGGCTTAGAACATGTGCAAATCACAGGTGTTTATGATATTCAGCCCGAACGCGCTTCAGCCCTGTCGCAGGAGTTTTTCATACCGCATTTTAACGATATTGATCAACTATTGTCGGAATCAGACGCATTGGATATCGTTTGTTCTACTTCGGCCCATCATAAAATGGCCTTACTTGCCCTTCGAAGCGGGAAACATGTTTTCATCGAAAAACCGATGTGTGCCACCTTAGATCAGGCAGCCGAATTGGTGAATATGAGTCTCGAAGCCGATTTAAAATGTATGATTGGTTATAATGAACGTGTTAACCCGGCATTTGAAGCCATGCGCGACATTTCCGGCCCTTGGCTCTTTATTGAAAGTCAACGGGTAACACCTTTTACCCCCCAAAACAGTAATATCAGTGTGGTATTGGATTTGATGATACATGATATTGACCTGATTCTCAAAATCGTTCGTAGCGATATCAAGCAAATTTCGGCCACGGGCGTGAAAGTGCTCAGTGATACACCCGATATTGCCAATGTTCGCTTAGAGTTTAACAATGGTTGTGTGGCCAATCTCACCGCAAGCCGCTTAGCAGACCGTGAAAAACGAAGTTTAAGGCTCTTTCAGGCTGATTCTTATTATCGGCTGAATTTACTCAATGCCGAATTGCACCGGAAGCGTTTAGGGCAAAACAGACAAAACCAACAAATCATTCAAGTAATTTCAGAAAAGATGGACATCAAAAAAATAAATACGTTAAAGGCCCAATTTGAGTGCTTCGTGCGTTGTATTAAAAACAATGAATCTTGTCCTACAACTCAACAGGATGCCTATGACGCCATGGAATTTGCGTATAAAATCATGAAAAAAATAGAATCTTTGGGAGCTTCATAAAATAATCAGACAAAAAATCACGTTCATGACACGCATGAGAATGTTACATCCCATTTTAGCCCTACTTTTAGCCATCATCTTGTTTCAATCCTGTAACATGGTGAACCCCAAAGAATCGGTGCCCACATATATCGAAATTGATAGTGTTCGGTTAGATCCGACCATCAGCGCTGTACATGGTTCTTTATCACATAAAATTACCGATGTTTGGGTTTACTATGAACGTCAGTTACTCGGTGCATTCGAGCTTCCGGCCCGTGTACCTATTATCACAGAAGGTCGAGGTCAACTGCAGGTTATAGCCGGTATTTGGGATAATGGACTTAGCGGAACCCGCACAAAATACCCATTTTTTACAGTGGATACTTTTACATTTGATGCGAAACCTACCGAAACCATTAAACATATTCCGGTATTTAAATATCGCACCACCGATACGCCCAAAGTGAATTATTTTAATGAAGGATTTGAACAAGGAAATAGTTTCGAAAAAAGAGCCGGTAGTTTGGCTTCAATGGTTAAAACCAACGATCCGAATGAAGTGTTTGAAGGAGACTGGAGTGGTAAAATTCAATTTGACGATACCACCACTTATGCCGAAGTCATTACAAGTCAGGAACATCTTCTTACCCCAAACCGCGATGCCTACATTGAAATGAACTACAAAAGTGATGTTTCTGTGGTGATGCGCATGGAAGTGTATCATGTGGGTACCTATATTTATTCAGATGTGATTGGCTTAAAAGCCAGAGACAACTGGACCAAAGTGTATATCAACATGGGGGGCTTTGCCTCTTCCTTTCAATATGGTAAATTTAAAATTATTCTGAAAGCCACTAAACCCAACGACCAAAGCCGACCGAAGATTCTGATTGACAATTTTAAAGTGATTTATTATAATTAGTGAAGAGGGAAATTAAATTCGGAATTTTTGCATACGCCCTGGCCGACTTTTTGAGTTCGTCCCTGGGATGGTTATTGTTTTTATATTATCGCAAAAATGCAGGAGAGCCGATAGAATTCACGGCATTCTTTGAAGGGCTGTCTTTGAAGGATTTGTGGTTGATTCTTTTGCTGATTCCTTTTTTTTGGTTGGTCATCCATTTGTTTTCCGGAGCATATTTTAATCCATATCGTAAATCGAGGTTTATAGAAATTTACCGAACCCTTATCAGCAGTATCATAGGGACTATTTTCCTTTATTTTATCTTTTTCTTGAACGACAATTCAGCAGATAATGCCTATTACTATAAGTCGTTTTTTGTTTATCTGCTTATTCAGTTTCTGTGCACTTCTTTGGGGCGCATAATTGTCATGAGAGGCATTAAAAATGAAATCAATAAAGGACGTTTCGGATACAATACCTTGATGATTGGTGGAAATCAACAAGCCGTTAATATTTATCAGGATATTTTAGACAATGAGGTCAAGTTAGGCTATACATTTAAAGGTTTTGTATATGCCGATGATTCAGCCAACAATGGGATGAGTCATTATCTGCCTCGTTTGGGAAGTATCGATCAATTGGAGGAAATTATAGATAAGCATCAGATTGAAGAAGCTATCATCGCTATTGATACTTCTGAACATAATCGTTTGCAAATGATTCTGGCTCAATTATCACACCGTCAGGTGATTATCAAGATCACGCCTGATTTATATGATATCATTTCGGGTTCGGTACGCACCAGTAATGTTTTTGGTGCGGTGCTGATTGAAATTTACCCTGAACTGATGCCCGATTGGCAAAGAGTGATTAAAAGGGCGATTGATATTTTTGTATCCTCGCTCGTATTGGTTTTGCTGAGTCCCTTGTATCTCATTGCCGCGCTTAAGGTAAAATGGTCTTCGCCAGGGCCGGTTTTTTACAAACAACAAAGAATCGGTTTGTACGGAAAACCATTTTGGATTTATAAGTTTCGTTCTATGGTATTAAATGCAGAAGATAACGGACCTGCACTTTCCAGTGAACATGATCCACGGATTACCAGATGGGGTAAAGTGATGCGGAAATGGCGTATCGATGAAATTCCACAGTTCTTTAATATCATTCGGGGGGACATGTCCTTGGTGGGGCCTCGTCCGGAAAGAAAATATTATATCGACATTATTTCTCAAACCAATCCTCACTATAAATTTCTGCATAAGGTTAAACCGGGTTTATCATCCTGGGGAATGGTGAAATTTGGATATGCCCAAAATACCCAGGAAATGATCGAACGGATGAAATACGACTTGTTGTATATCAAAAACTGTTCGCTGGTATTGGATTTCAAAATCATGATTTATACAATTTTGGTTATCTTGCAGGGCAGAGGAAAATAGGCCTTTCTGATTTGCAGGCCGCTTCGGTAGTGCCTTTAATATTTCAAATTGATGTTCATGTAATTATTGCAGAATTGAAGTTGCACAACTTAAAGCGAAACAAATGAATCAGCATAGAATTGACCGAAAGAAGGTACTATTTTGAAATCCTCATTCTAAAATAATTAGGCATTGAAAAAGACACCCGGATTGAAAAGGATTAGTTTTTTAGTGATTTGCAGTTTGTTGATGATCGCAAATGCTGTAATTGCCCAACATAGTTATTTTCAACAAGAATTATCTTACGATATTCAGGTGCATTTAGATGACCGCAGTCACATTCTCCGTGGCTATGAAAAAATAACATACATCAATCGTTCGCCGGATAGTTTGAAGTTTATTTTTATGCATATCTGGCCGAATGCATATCGCAATGATCGTAATGAATTTGCCCGCCAACAAGTAGAAAATGGTGAAACAGATTTTTATTATAGCAAAAAATATCAACGTGGATTTATCGACAGTCTGCAATTTAAAGTAAATGATTTGGAGGTTGGTGTGAGTGAATATAATAACTACGCCGATGTTGTGGTATTGGAATTAAATGCCCCTTTAGCACCCGGTGCACAGATGATTATTTCAACACCATTTCGTATTGTATTACCGGAAATTTTTTCCCGAATGGGGCACGACAATAATCATTATTGCATCACGCAATGGTATCCCAAACCTGCCGTATATGATCATAAAGGTTGGCATCCATATACCTATTTGGATCAGGGAGAATTTTATAGTGAATTTGCGCGATATGATGTGGAAATCAACCTGCCTATAGATTACATAGTTGCATCTACCGGGATCCTGCAAACGGAATCCGAAAAGGAGTGGCTGCTTTCCAAAACCAATATGCACGACTCCCAATATGTCCGCAATTCCAAATTGGAACACCTGTGGTCAAAGCGTGAATTTTCTTCCGAAAGAAAAACCATTCGATTTAAACAAGATCAGGTACATGATTTTGCGTGGTTTGCTTCCCGAGATTATTGTATTCAACAAACGAAACTGCCTCTGAATAATGGCCGCACCATCGATTGTATGAGTTTCTATTTTCCATGGAAGCGTACTTTTTATAAGGGATCTGAAAAAGTGTTGGCATCCTGTGTCAAATATCTTTCGGAAAAAGTGGGTGAGTATCCATATGGTCAAGTATCCATTGTAGATGGCCGACTTGCTGCGGGAGCAGGAATGGAATATCCGATGGTGTCCGTTTTGGGGGATGCGATCAATAAAGAACAATTATATCGGGTGATTGCTCATGAAGTTGCCCATAATTGGTTTTATGGAATTCTCGCTTCCGATGAACGTGCTTATCCCTGGATGGATGAAAGCCTGACTACTTTTTATGAGCGGGAAATTCTTTCAAGAATAAACGATACGAATCATCGAATTTATAATCTCCTGAGTGAAAGAACGGATAAACTTATGTACTTAACTAATGCGGCTTGGAACGAATCACAAGCCGGGCATTTGCACTCCGAATTATATTCGAAACTTAATTATGGAGGCGTTTTGTACGAAAAATTACCGGCTTGCTGGAAATATCTTCAGGCCTACTTAGGTGATTCTTGTTTTGATCGCTGCATTCAGTCGTATTATACGAAATGGAGATATAAGCATCCATATCCGGAAGATCTTGAAAAGATTATTACACAAAATTCCGGCAAAGATTTGTCTTGGTTTTTTGATGGACTCTTGCGCAGTGATGAACAAATCGACTTGAGTATGAAAAGGGTGAAAGGAGATCGTGATGCTTCTTCAAAAGAAGTATTTGTAAAAGGACGAACGAATTTTCAGGGCCCCATTCCGGTAGATGCCATTAAAAATGGAAAAGTGGTGGATAGGGCCTGGGTTTCTTATCCTTATCAAATGCCAGCACAATTACCTGCCGATGCTGACGAATACCGCATTGATGTCAATCAGGATATTCCCGAGCGGAGGTTGAATAATAATGTATGGCGCAATAAATCGTTACGACATAAAAATCCTTTTCGATTAAAAACTGGGTTAGGAATTAATTTGTCAACAAAAAATGAAATGTTTCTTTTGCCCGCTTTTGCATATAATGCCTATGATGGGTTCATGGCCGGTGGGCTGATTCACAACCTTCGTTTGCCAGCCCAACCTTTTCAGTTTGTATTGGCACCTATGTATAGTTTTAAAACACAATCAGTAGTCGGTACCGGCATGTTGGCTTATCACATTTTTCCCCGTCAATATTTTCAGCGTATCAGTTTGGCTTTGCATGGGAATAGTTTTCATCACGATCAAAGTAATCTCAATTTGTCGAAGTTTCTGTACTTACGGCATCAAAAATTGGCCCCTTCGCTGCAGTTCGTTTTTAAGCCAGCTTCTGCACGATCAACTATTCAAAATAGTTTGATGCTGAAGTATTATTACATCGGTGAGGAAGCTTTTCGTTATCAGCGTGATTTGAAAGATAGTCTCATTCGCCCGAAGATTATTTCAGGAGATGAACAGCATCTCGGTCGATTGGTTTTTTTACATCAAAATAAAAGAACCCTCAATCCGTATTCCTGCAATTTGGACATACAAGCCAACCAACAGTTTTTAAAAATAGGACTTACTGCTGAGCTGCGGATTGATTATCATATGCCCGATCGCGCATTTTATGTGAGAACTTTCGGCGGTAAATTTTTTGAATTTGATCCCAATCAATCTGCTTTTGCTATCCAGAATCAGTATCTCACTGCTACTTATACCGGTAACAATGATTGGATATATGATGGCGTTTACTTGGATCGTAACGCGCAAAGTGGATGGAAAACCCAACAAATAGCTATGCAGGAGGGCGGCCTAAAAATCCGTACCTTAATGTATGCCTCTCCGCTTGGTCGTTCCGATAAATGGCTCGCGTCCGTTAATCTTCGTTCAGATTTTCCTTTTTCTTTTCCACTCAAACTGCAATTATTTTTTGATGCAGCTACTTTCGCCAATGCCGCTCAGTTAAATCCTTCCGGCAATAAAGTCCTTTTTGACGGCGGAATTCAGTTAAATATGTTCAAGGAACGCTTAGTCGTTTATTTACCACTCCTCATGAGCAGAGATTTTAAGGACTACAGCAAAAGCGTGTATGCTAAAAATAGTATATTACAGAATATGTCCTTTGCATTGCGCTTTCATCCTTTTGAATTTATGGATCAACAAAAGGAGTGGTTACAATTACTACAATGATTCAGCTTTTTGGGCAGTGACAGGTGATTTTTTGGAAGCCGCATAATGCATAGCAGCCTGAATAAAACCTACGAATAAAGGGTGTGGATTTTCTACTGTCGACTTCAGTTCGGGGTGATATTGGGTGCCAATGAAATAGGGATGTTCAGGAATTTCAACCGCTTCCACCAATCCGGTTTTAGTGTTACGGCCTGTAGCTTTCATGCCAGCTTTTTCAAAGGCCTCCAAAAAGTTATTGTTAAACTCCCAACGATGACGATGACGCTCACTGATATATTGTTTGCCATAAACCTCATAGGCTTTTGAGTCCAGACTTAACTCGCATTCATAAGCCCCTAATCGCATCGTGCCTCCCATCTGAATGATATTTTTTTGGTCCTCCATGATATCAATCACCGGATAAGGCGTATGCTTGTCCATTTCAGTGGAATTGGCGGTGGAGTAACCCAAAACATTTCTGGCAAACTCAATCACACTGCATTGCATACCCAGGCAAATTCCAAAAAATGGAATTTTTTGTTCACGAACATATTGAATAGCTGCAATTTTTCCTTCAATGCCCCGATTGCCAAAACCGGGTGCTACCAATATGCCATCGAGACCACTCAATAGGGAACGGATATTGCCTTTTTCTATTTCTTCCGAATGAATATTACGCACCTCTACTTTACATTCATTCACGGCTCCGGCATGCACAAAGGCTTCCAGGATTGATTTGTAGGCATCTTGTAATTCTACATACTTGCCAACCAATCCAACAACCACTTTGGTTTTAGGATGTTTCAGTTTGTTCAGAAATGTTTTCCAGTTTTTTAAATCCGGTTCATTTCGTAAGGGAAGTTCAAGTTTCTCCAAACAAATGGCATCTAAATTTTCACGCATCATGTGTAAAGGCACATCGTAAATAGTTTCTGCATCAGCCGCTTCTATCACAGCATCTTGTTTTACATTACAGAACAAAGCAATTTTTCGTTTAATGTCTGCATTCAAGGGTTCTTCTGTACGGCAAACGATAATATCAGGCGATAACCCATTTTCACTCATCAATTTTACCGAGTGCTGAGTAGGTTTGGTTTTTAGTTCTTTTGCTGCTTTTAAGTAAGGGATCAGGGTGAGATGCACGATGATACAGTTTTCATGGCCCAACTCCCATTGCAGCTGACGAATAGATTCAATATAAGGCAGACTTTCAATATCACCCACAGTTCCTCCAATTTCAGTAATGATGATATCGTATTCATTATTTTGAGCTAATAGGGTAATCCTGCGCTTGATCTCATCGGTAATATGCGGAATCACCTGAACCGTTTTTCCTAAATAAGCACCTTCTCGCTCTTTATTAATCACGTATTGATAAATACGCCCTGTCGTAACATTGTTGGCTTGCGAAGTAGGTGTACTCAAAAAACGCTCATAGTGTCCAAGATCCAAATCCGTTTCTGCACCATCATCGGTCACATAACATTCGCCATGCTCATATGGATTTAATGTGCCCGGATCAATATTGATATAAGGATCCAGTTTTTGTATGGTCACTTTAAAGCCTCTGGCCTGGAGTAATTTGGCCAATGATGCTGCAATAATCCCCTTACCTAATGAAGAGGTAACTCCTCCCGTTACAAATACGTATTTCGCCATAGTCATGCTTTTTGCTTTGACCCGTCAGTGTTTTTTAATAAAATTGTTGTGGAAATTCTTAAAGGTCGCACAAAGGTAATCTAAAAAAGCAAGGCTTAAAGTAGTTCCTACTCATCGTGGATATTTTGTGGGTTTTGGTAAGGGGATTTCTAATTTTAGGGCTGCTTAACTCTAACTTCAATGACAAGCGTTGTCCGCAGGCAGACATCCGGCAACGGCCACCCCCGCCCCTGGTCTGCTTCTGCAACACGTCATTGACTCAATAATTGGCTCCCCGAAGGCTAAAAATTTCCCAAAAAAGGCCTCTTGCAGACAGCGAATTTTGTTTTTATGGACTGCATAGTTAATCTTTGCAAACAATATTAAGTCTGAGGGCGTCTTCATCATGACTTTTTATGGACACCTATTAAACTCAACATGAAACTCAAAGCACCTGTAGACGTAAAATGGATTGCCGACTTTGTTGGGGCCCGTTTGGTCGGAGACGAAAGCATTCAGGCTGACGGCATCAACGAAGTACACAAAATTACCCCCGGTGATATTTCGTTTGTAGACATTGAAAAATATTATGCCCGAACTCTCGAGAGCGAGGCATCAGTTATATTGATTAACAAAGAAGTCGAATGCCCAAAGGGAACATCCCTTCTCATTACAAAAGCTACTGCGGGATCTTAAATAAAATTGGTAAAACATTTTTGCCCATTTGAGCCTTCTCATAAAATGATCAGCGATACGGCCGAAATTGGCGAAGGCACCATTATCATGCCCAATGTTTTTATCGGTAACCATTGTAAAATAGGTAAAAATTGTATCATTCATCCGGGCGTCGTCATTTACGATCGCACTTACATCGGTGATAACGTGATCATTCAGTCGAATTCTGTCATTGGTGGGGATGCCTTTTATTTCAATAAACGCAGCAATGAAGACCTGCTTTACATGAAACTCGAAAGCTGCGGACGTACTTTCATCGAGGATCACGTAGAAATAGGCGCTTGTTGCACCATTGACAAAGGCGTGAGCGGCGATACCATTATCGGACGAGGAACTAAATTCGACAACTTCATTCATATCGGACACGGCACCATCATCGGTCAAAATTGTTTGTTCGCGGCTCAGGTTGGAGTGGCCGGCAAGGTCACCATCGGTAATAATGTGCTGCTTTACGGCCAAGTCGGTGTGAGTAAGGATCTGGTCATCGAGAGTAATACGGTCGTATTGGCCAAGAGCGGAGTTGGAAAATCTCTGCCGGGAGGTAAAGTCTGGTTCGGTATTCCGGTACAGGATGCCAAAGATAAAATGGAGGAGTTGGTATGGGTCAAAAGGATCCCCGAGTTATGGGATCGTATGCGGGGAGATTATTAATTTTTTTTAGGGCGCACATGTTGCGCTCTTTTTTTAGGGCTTCACCTGCTATCGGCTTGTATCTTTGTTTGCGACGCGGAACTGATCTTCCTATACTTCCGGCCCGCGCCGCAAACAAAGGATATCGCCTCTATCAGGGCGCGATCATGGTTTGCATACTTTAGAACAGGATCGAATGAGGATTATTATTTTTCAACTTTACCGATTGGTTTAACCTTTCACCGATTCACGAGTCTAGCTCAACCAATTTTTAATATTTTGTCTTTCAATTCATATTCCGCGATTACAACTTCATGAAGTGTCCCTCATTTTTACTATTTTCTTTTTTAATGATGACAGGTTTGGGAACGACATTTTCCGGGGCGCAGAATAGCTTTTATTTCATGCCTTCTCTCAACTATAGCGATGAGCAACTTCAAATCCAGAATGATGTTTATCACATACCGGGAACGAGTCTAAAAATTGAAGTGCTTAAATTTTATATCGCTCATGTGATGGTCTCCGGCGAATGTGATGACCATCCATCCAACATAGATGATTATTCACTGGTCGATTTTTTCGAGGACATAGCACCTATTAAAATTTATAATCCTTGTTTTATTTCCCCGTCTAAAAATCTCACCTTTCAACTCGGGGTAGATTCAGCAATTCAGGAAGTGGGCGTGCAATCCGGGGTTTTGGATCCGATGAAAGGGATGTACTGGACCTGGAATAGCGGCTATATTCATTTTAAACTGGAATTAAAGGATACCACTTCCCGCGGTCCGGATCGTGAAATCATTTTGCACCTTGGAGGATATCGAGGGGATCAGTCAACGATTCAACAAGTCCTTTGCAAGAATTTGTCAATCGAAAATAATCAACTTTATTTCGATATCAAACCACTCATTGATTATTGCCAGTCTCAGGGTATTCACAAAGTCATGTCACCCGGTAAGGAATCCGTTGAATTGTCCAAAATTATTGCTCACAGTTTTTTTCTTCGGCAACAATGAGAACAATATTATTGGCAGTAGGATGGATGGTATGTTGCGCACTCTCAGTGAATCATGAAGCCATTCTATTGCGTATTCCGGCTCAATGGCCTGCTCTTGTATATGATACCTCGCAAAACCGCCTGAGTGAGCAAAAGATTTTTTTAGGAAGAGTTTTATTTTACGATCCTTTATTATCGAGGAATCATCAGATATCATGCGCGAGTTGTCATTCGCCTTATTCCACTTTTACCCATGTCGATCATGCCCTGAGCCATGGCGTCGACGATCGGATAGGGATGCGCAACGCGCCCGTTTTGTTGAACTTGGCCTGGCAAAAAAAGTTTATGTGGGATGGGGCGATTCATCATTTAGATGTGCAGGCGCTAGCACCTTTAACCCATCATGCGGAAATGGATAGTCATCTCGATTCGCTCATTTTTAAATTGAGCCATCATCCCAAATATCCAACTTTGTTTGAATCGGTTTATGGTTCTTCAGAGGTAAGCGGTGAACGAATCTTAAAATCTTTGTCCGCATTTATGCTCACCCTCATCAGTTCCGATTCCAAATATGATCGGATGCTCAGAGGCGAAGTCAATTTCTCTGATCCGGAAAAAAAGGGTTATCACAAGTATAAACAACATTGTGCTTCTTGTCATGCTGAACCACTTTTCACCAATCAGTCATATGCCAACAATGGACTTCCCCCGGATGTCGTTTTGCAGGATTCCGGGCGATATAAAATTACGCATCAGCCATTAGATGCCTTTTTATTTAAAGTGCCTACTTTACGAAATATTGCCTGGAGTTATCCTTATATGCATGATGGCCGTTTTAAACGACTTAGAGACGTAATAAAACACTATCGACAGGGGGTAGCCCATTCAGCTACTTTAGATCCGGTTTTACAAACGCCCCTGGTGCTCAACGATTCCGATCAGGTTGAATTGATTGCTTTTTTGCATACACTCAGTGATTCCAACTTTATTCGAAACCCTCAATATCATTACCCCAAAGATTTTTTTCAAATTGACTCTATAAACGATTAAACCATTCATTTTATCCTTATGACAAAGTACATTTTTTTATTCGGTCTGATTCTTTTGAGCACTCGTTCAAAATCACAAATCAATCCTGCCATCACTTCCTGGTTGCAAAACAATACGCTAACCGGTGCATATTACGCCAGCGGAAATTCTACACCTATTGCCAATAATATTTTAGTTAACTGCCAAAAAATAGAGTACTCCAACAACTGGGTTTATGTACATACCAAGGGCGTCCCGTCTTATCCAACCGGTCCATTTTTAGATGGTAATCCATCCCTGGCGCAAGATCAATCCGCTATTTTTAAACTACCACTGAATCCGACACAGAATACCGGTACGCTCACCAATACGACGCCCGGTAATATCGGCATCTTTATCAATGGAGTAGCCCTGTTCGATTATCGGGATGGAGTGGCTTGGAACACCTCCGCAAATAGTTTATGCGGCGGGCCGGGCAATCCTCCTTGTCCGGGTGGTATGGGTGCAAACATGCCATGGAATCGGGATGCAGTTCTCGCCGAAAAATCTGGTTTTGATTGCTCCAAAGGACATCCGGCCATGGGCAATTACCATCATCATCAAAACCCCAGTGCATTTAAATTAGATCTGAACGTTGTTTCTACCATTTGTAATTTATACGATGCAGATGGTTTGTATGCCATCAATACCTCGCAACATTCACCGCTTATCGGATTTGCATATGACGGATTCCCAATTTATGGTGCCTATGCTTATGCCAATGCAGATGGCACGGGTGGAATCGTTCGGATAAAATCCTCTTATCAATTACGCGGTATCACACAGCGAACCCACCATGCCGATGGCACCAATGTCGATGATGGGCCGGCGATTAGTACGACCTATCCTTTAGGTTATTTTAGAGAAGATTACGAGTTCATTGCACACCCCGGTGATGAATCTTTTTTGGATGAACATAACGGACGATTCTGCAAAACACCGGAATACCCCAATGGAATCTATTGTTATTTTGCCACCGTTGATGCCAATCATAATTCCGCCTATCCATACGTAGTTGGTCCTAGTTTTTATGGCAACAAAGTTGGTATCAAGGTGTCCGGTGTAACGGAGCCAACTACAGTATTTGCACCCAGCGCAGTTTCTAATGCCAGATGGACTAAAAACGACTTCAATATTTTCCCAAATCCGGCATCGAAATTATTAGCGATACAAGTAAATGGCTTGTTACATAAAACATGCTTTGTGCGCTTGCGCGATCTCAATGGACGAATCATCCAATCGACAGATATTAAAGCTGGCAGTACCATCGCCTATCTTGAAACAGAAGCTATTTATCCGGGAATGTATTTGTTGGAGATTGATGATCAGGAACAACAATGGACAGAAAAAATCAATATCTTACCATAGGTATTTCCACATTTTTATCGATGATACCCATGCGCTTTTCCCGATTTTTTGTATGTTTCTTATTCCTGCTTACCTTTCAACAACTCAAGGCGCAACAAAATGTATTACTCATTATTGCTGATGATGTCGGACCAGATTATTTCGGAAGCTTTGTTCCAAACGGCGATACAGCTGTTATGCCCCATATAAGATCTCTGGCTGATCGGGGTATCCGATTTACACAAGCCTGGGCATCGCCGGTTTGTTCACCTACAAGAGCGGGGATTTTTACCGGTCGCTATCCATTTCGGACCGGTGTAGGGCAGGTGATTACAAATAATATGAGTCCTCAATTAGATACTGCCGAAGTAAGTATCGCGCGATTATTAAAAACTTATGCCCCTCTTTCCTTTCAAACGGCTTGTGTGGGTAAATGGCACCTGCATGCCAATGTGCCTGGCAAACGCCTGAATCCAAATCGAATGGGATACGATTATTATTCCGGAAATTTTAATGGCGCTATTAGCGATTATTATTCATATCCCATCATTGTCAATGGAATAGTTGATACAGCAAATGAATATGCCACTACCCAAACTATTAACGATGCCATTTCATGGTTGGATACAATCAATCATACCAAACCATTTTTTTTGTGGCTTGGGTTCAATGCACCACATTCACCTTATCATTTACCTCCTGCTCATTTATGTGACACGACTGGTTTAAACGGAACAGCTGCTCACATCAACAACAACAAAAGCAAATACTTTAAAGCAGCTTTGCAGGCCTTGGATTCCGAAATAGGGCGTTTATTTGCATACCTCGAAACCAATGGGCTGCTCGATAGTACCCATGTTATTTTTATAGGTGATAACGGCAATGCTGCCGAGGTGGCTCAGAATGTTTTGCCATCCCGCTGTAAAGGAACGATTTATCAATATGGCGTGCAAGTTCCCGTAATCATTTCCGGACCTGGTGTTGTAAACCCGAATCGAAATTGTAATAATCTTGTCAATACACCCGATCTATTTGCGACAATAGCTGAGCTGGCAGGAATGTCCAATTGGAGTAGTTTTATTCCTGTTTCTAAAAAAGTAGATAGTCGAAGTATACTCCCCTATATCAAAAACCAAAACCAACTTGTTAGCACCTGGATTTTCACCGAGCAATTTCAGGATATAACCAATGTTAATGATGGGAAAACTATCCGAGATTCTGAATATCAGCTGTTGCGCTTCGATAATGGAAACGAAGAATTTTATCATCTGCTATCCGATCCTCAACAAATGACGAATCTACTAACAGGATCAATGAGCGTAGCAGACATCAGCCATTACCAAATGTTGTGCGATACCCTGAATACATTACTCGGCATGGGTTCTTGTTCCCCCGCTCAAACGCTGGATTGGTCTGTCAACTCCTTAAATCTTTTTCCGAATCCATTTCATGAATCTATCCATATTCAAATCGCTCAACCAATCAAACAATGGATCCTCATTGATCTGCAAGGCCGTCTTTTTTTGAAAGGGGAAAATACCGAAATAGAAACTAAATATCTTCCCAAAGGAGTCTATGCTCTTCAACTGATTCAGACCGACGGTCGTATAAAAGTTCTTAAGTGCACCAAAGAGTAGGGAGAATTTGTTTGTTATAGGCCATGCGTAAACTCTAAAACATAAGAAAATAATTACGTTTATTTGTTTAATTTTGACAAATGGAGAAGGTTGTTAAAATAATAAATCTGAAAGAAAAACAATCAGATTTTAGTTATTGGCAAACGAAAAGTCCAAAAGAAAGACTCGAAGCAATTGAAATGCTTCGTTCACAATTTATGAAATTTAAAAAAGATGTTCAGCCAAGACTTCAGAGAGTTTGTAGGATTATTAAATCAGCATAAAGTTGAATATTTAATAGTAGGAGGATATGCAGTTGGAATTCATGGCCATCCGAGATACACTGGTGATTTAGACATCTGGTTGAACCCCACTTCAGAAAATTCGGAAAGAATAATTCAATGTATCAACGATTTTGGATTTGGCTCTTTTCATTTGACAACTCAAGACTTTACAAAACCAGGGAACATTATTCAATTGGGATATCCTCCCCTTAGAATTGATCTTCTTACAGAAATTGATGGTGTGAGTTTTATCGAGTGTTATTCAAACAGAAAAGAAGTTGAAATGGATAACCTTTCTGTTAACTTTATTGGTTATTGGGATCTATTAAAAAACAAAGAAAAATCAGGCAGACATAAAGACTTAGATGATATTGAAAATCTTAAGGACTAGCACGGCCTATAACAACGGTTTGGCGCAAGCAGGGCTGAAGAAATAAATTGATCTTTTTCACTATATTTGGCAGTAGATTTAACCATCAGCTGAAGTGCTCAAATGCCCTGCCAGCGCCAAGCCTTGAACGATAGAGGAAAAGATAAGCGGAATAAATTCATGCACTCATTTTAAGGCGCATACATTTTATCCACCCATTCCTTCACTTAACTTTTCCATCACTTCAAACACGGCCGGACAAACCTCAGCATTCTTCAACGTTAATGCCGGGCGTTTTAATAAAACATCTTCATCGGTATATGGATATCGCGCACAATCCGAAGGACGAACTTCATAAATACTGCATGTATTGTCTGACCCCAAAAAGGTACAGGGCTGTTGCTGGAGAACATAGTCATTGTCCTCATCCAAACGTAAGTATTTTTCAATCAACACCCCTTCTTTCATACCTAAAAATTTTGCAATGCGCTTGATATCCGGAGTTTTAAACCTAGGTGAATGATTTTTACAACAATTCGCACAACTCAAACAATCGATACGACTAAACACATCCTCATGTAATTCCGGCAATTGCTTAATCACTTTGCGGTGATCGCAGCGTTGTAAAAAACGACTATACTTTTTTTTATTTTCCTTGGCAAG
>DAIRSC010000009.1:3947-20519 GCA_036804585.1 Chitinophagaceae bacterium | reverse complement strand
ATTTCTTTATTCGACAATGGATACGGCAATTCAATCACAACGGATTCCGCCAATTATGTTTATGTAGCCGGAGGATTTACGGGTACCGGTGATTTTAATCCGGGTTCACCTACCTTATACAGAACCTCAGCAGGTGCGAATGACGTTTTTGTTTTGAAACTGGATAAAAATGGCATGTATGCAAACATGAAACAATTTGGTGGTACTGTCAATGACAATCCGAATACCATTGTTGCAGATATAGCCGGCAATCTATTTCTGACCGGAAATTTTAGTGGTGTAGTTGACTTTGATCCTTCAGCTGCTGTTTTCAGTTTAACTGCAGCCTCCAGTGATATGTTTCTAACCAAACTGGATGCCTCCATGAATTTCAGCTTTGCTTATGCGATTAGCAGCACCAGTGTGGATCTTGGTAAATATTTGGCGATAGATCCGAATGGCGCAGTTGTTGTAATAGGTCGTTTTCAAGGAACAGCCGATTTTGATCCAAGTTCCGCCGTTTTTCCATTAAGCACTTTACAGGCAGGTACTTATGGAGCTTTTGTTCAAAAAATTCTGACTCCAATTGCCACCGTCTCAACTAATTTTAATGTTCAGGTGAAAGCCGCTTTTCAGGGTTTCTATGCAGGCGCCGGGCAAATGTCTCCGGTTTTACTCAATCAGGGAGTGGGCAATTCATCGACCGCATGTGACACAGTAATCGTACAATTCCGTCATGCGATGCCTCCCTACAATGAGTTGTTCCAACACAAAGGCATTATGAACACCAATGGAGAAATCAATATAGTTCTTCCGGCAACTTTAAATAGTCAATCTGCATTTATCGTCGTTCAAAACCGAAATAATATTCCGATTTGGAGCGCACTCCCTATTACGCTAACCAATAATTTGTTATACAATTTCACTACGAACCAGGCAGCTACATATGGCAACAATGTGACATTGGTAGAGAGCAACCCAATTGTATGGGCGGCTTTTTCAGGCGATATCAACACAGATGGTGTCATTGATGGCTTGGATTTCAGTGACTGGGAGACTGATTCCAATAATTTTGGTGCGGGATATATTACTACGGATATCAATGGAGATGGTGTTTCTGATGGTCTGGATTTTGTACTCATTGAAACAAATACCAACAATTTTGTGGGTATTGTAACCCCGTAGTACGAGGCTATCAACTCTCAGGATTAATTTATCCAAAGATTATTTCTATCGTGAATTGGATGCTGTTGTATCTCTACTGATATTTTCAAGATGATGCCATAAAGCATCCGAATCTTTCGCACCATCATATCTAAAATACGATATCGGGGTATTCTTATTCAAACGATTAGGGGATTCTAGCGGTAAATTATTACTCCAGGCTTCACGGGCAACATTTTCGAACAATTTCAAATCTGTTCGCTGATCTACAACGAAGCAAATTTTTGATAAATCAACCTCATGTATCAAGGCAATGATTTCATGCGCACAGCCCTGATTAGTTTTAGAAAAACGGCGTAAATCCATGAAAACTACATCGGTATCTTTTAATAGGGCCTTTAAAACCATTTTCCAGGTAACGTTGGTGCAATACATTTCACTGGTGCGATAGCTCCCATCCTTGTCAGGCAATAAATCCATTTTTTTCAGATTCTCCTGCAAACGAGTAGCAGAAGTATTAAACCGATACTTTAGTCCATTCAATTGCCACTCAATCAGATCATCGATATCCAGGGTGCTATAGTTTAAATCATGTCCTGCAATCAAACGGATTGGACCTTTAAATTGCCAATAATTTTTTAGTCGATCATAGAGTGAGGCACTCTCATTACCCAGGGCAAATACCCTTAGAACCAATAAATTTTTCGATCTGAAAGAAGTATCCTCCACTTTAAAAAATCGAAAAAAGGTAATCAATAATATCTTATAAAAAACAAACAATAACAAGCCCATCCATAACCCGTTTTGTTTGTCCCAACTCAAACTGTAGTAAACCATCTGTAATAGCCATATTTCATCAGTCATAAAGATAAAATAATTGTAACGCTTCTTGGTATAAGCCCAACGTATAAAACGAGCGATGACATAAAATGAGGAGAATAATAACAACAAAATGAGGAGAATGAAAATTGAAGTAATTTGATTTTCCAAACCAATGGCTTGAAGGCTATCATACAATGGATGAAAAAATAAAGCCAAAATCTTATCATCCTGACTAAAGGTTTTCATGATGATTACCCCGACCAAAACAGACATTAAAACAGCTGGATAGATCGTAAACAAAATTTGTCTGATAGCAGGAATCAATCGAATCAATAATAAGAAAATGGGTATTTGTCCATACATCGATAGCAATGCCCAGGCAGTTGTAAAAATTCCGGTTTGTGTTCGAAAGGTTGAATAAATCAGCACCAAAACCAGCGACAATACCATGAATAAAATTGCTTTTCGCTTGGTATGATAAGTATGTTTAAAAAATAAATAAACCACGATCCATACCGGCAAACAACACAGATATCCTAATACAATAAATGAGAATATTTTTGTCGGCCATCGATCTTCCAACCAACATGAAACCAAATGCAAAGCAAAGCCAGCCATTAAACCCGCGATGATATATGGTAATAAATACTTGAGTTGATAAGATGGATTTAAGCTGTTGGGCTTGGGTTCTATGCGTTCAATTCCAGGAAATGGTAATTCCGTATTTTTTTCTATTGAAAGCGCCTCCTGTATTGCCTCACCACCTGATGAATTGATCCGTTTTTCGACATACGACTTATACCATCGCGCCAATACCCAGGCCAATGGAATGGTCAGTAAATAGGCAATGAGTAAAATACTGAGATAGTCTCCAAGCATAGAGATTTTGATTGATTGATTAAATGTACAAAAAAACCGCTCCTAAGAGCGGTACTTGATTGTTTTAAATGAAGCGTCTATTGTGCCCACCAAACTGGCGTTGTAATAGCGGGACTTGGTGCATTCGGATTATTCACACGCTCATCCTGAGGTACCGGAAAACGTTTTGGAATTTCTGAAATCTGACCTTGAGGATTTGGAGTCAAGTTAGGGTATCCTGTTCTGCGATAGTCAGTATAAGCTTCCGGTTGACCAAATAAGGATAACCATTTTTCATAAATGATTCGACTCATATCTACTGTTGCAGGTGTGTAAACAGCAATATCAGTACCATCATATGCGCCACCGCTCACTTCTGAGCAAGATGCTTTAATGGCATCATTGAGGGCATCAGCAGCCAGAGGATTTCCGGAACGATTCAATGCTTCTGCTTCGATGAACTTAGCTTCAGAATAAGTCACTAAAGGAAATGGAGCAGATCCACTACCTACCAGATATGTACCCCAGCGAGAAATGGTTGCATCATCATTGGTGACATCAATTGGACTTCCAACATATTTGCCGCTATCATTGGTGCTGAAATAATACTCGATACGCAAGTCTTGAGGACGTAATAATAAAGAATCTACAAAAGTTTGACTAGACACAATGTATCCACGATTATTTTCAAATGCAAACCATTGGTTCAGTGCATTTCCGTCAGCATGAATAGCCATACAATTTTCAGAACTGGATTGGATACCATTGGAAAGCGCTGCGATAATTGCTGTTGGGTCATAAGTTGATTTATTGGAATAACGATTCAGATATCTGGCTTTGAGCGTATGTGCTGTTTTGTTCCACATCGACATATCGCCACCAAAGATGATATCATCGCCGCCTGGAACTTTCACATTTGCACTCACCGGTTGCGCAAAATCGGCAATCGCCATATCCAGCATGTTAATGATTCCTGCCAATACCACTTGTTGCTGATCAAATTTAGGAGAAATGATTCCTTCTTTAATCTTGAGAGCTTCAGAATATGGAATATCACCCCACATATCCGTAAGCAGTCCCCAGTTCATTGCACTTAATACACGCGACAAACCACGATAATGAGGATTGGTAGCGCCAGCCAACGCTTCCAGTTGACGAGCATTTTCGAGTGTTTGATACAACTGTCCCCATTGATTATTAAACTGATCTTCAATTAAATTATAGATTTGAGGATCTTGCGACTGAAACTGTGCACCCACATTTTGTTGCACAAGAATAGATGCTGTTCTGGCTATTTCACCTTCATAAGTATTCATCGTACCTACCTCAGTTGAAGAAAGCAAAACGGGCATTGTTAACTCAGATGGTTCATTTGGAGAAATGAAATAATCATCTGTTTTTTTACATGACCCCATAAAAACTACTGCGGCGGCCATGATTGTCATTATTTTATTACTGATTTTCATTTTAAATATTTTGAGGTTTTAAATAAATGCAAGGCATTTGTGAACCTGTTAAAAATTAACGTTTAAATTATAATCCTACGCGGATACCAAACAAAATGGATTTTGAACCCGGATTATTGAAGTAGTCATAACCATTGATATTGGATCCGGCTCCGGTTAAACTGGTTTCAGGATCAACACCTTTATATTTTGTTCTCAACCATAGGTTACGTCCTGTTACATATAAATCGATGTACTGGATAGCAGGATTTTGTTTTGCGATATTGAAACGATATCCAAAATTTACAGAACGTAAACGCACCCAAGAACCATCCTGGATGGCATTCTCTGCCGCTGAGCCTGCTCCATCACCCTGATAAATCGAATAGTATTGTAAAGCAGAAATAGGAACGTCATTGCTCTGTCCTGCCTTCGTAGTACCCGGGGCAAAGATACCCGGCACCACATACGTTCTTTCACGGTCAGCTGACTCTTGGGTACGGCCGATTCTGTTTAAACGTGAGTAAGTACCATTCCAGATATCCCCGCCTTGACGGATATCAATTAAAAATGAAAAACTGAAATTATGTATATTTAATGTATTGGAAATACCCATTAACCAATCAGGGTTTGGATCTCCGATTTTACCGGTAATAGCATCTAAGAGAGGACGTCCGTTTTCACCAATGAGGATTTGACCACTTGATGGATCACGTTGCCAGCGGGTTCCATAGAATACACCATAAGGCTGACCAACAATGGCATAAGAACCAATTGATGAAAACCCTGATTCAATAGATAACTCATCCACACCATTTGCCAATGCCAAAACTTCAGAACGGTTGCGGGTAAAATTAACCTGAGTATTCCAACTGATATCTTTGGTTTTTACCCAGCCCAAATCAACCATCAACTCAATCCCTCTGTTTTGAAGGCGACCTGAATTGTCGTAAATACTGTTGTATCCGATTGAAGGTGGCGCCGGACGTACCAAGAGGATATTGTTGGTAATTTGATTATAATAGGTAAATTCCAAACCAAAACGGTTCTTTAAGAAACGAAGTTCCAAACCAGCTTCACGACCAGTAACAATTTCCGGATCTAAACTACCCGGATTATAAGTACCGGCAGCACCAAAACCAGCTTGTCCGTTATAGGGGAAACTATTTCCGTTGGTAAATCCATCCGTAAAAATTGGCGCAGTGTAGTAGTTACGATCTGAATAAGCCAAAGGACTCACACCAGCCTGGGCATAGGCAAAACGAACTTTACCAATGTTCAAGTGTTTAAAATCCTTAAATAATTCATTGAACACAAAAGACACATCCGCTTTTGGATAGAAGAAAGATTTACCGCCTTTACCAAAAGTGGTTGACCATTCATTTCTACCAGCAAGATTTAAATAAAGCATATTGGCAAAACCGAAATTCACATCTGCGAAAACAGCATTTGTTTGTATCCGTGAATCCAAATTGCTGGTGTATAATTCACTCGCATTATTAAAACTATACAAATTCGGTAAAGCCAAATTACGTCCTCTCATAAATCTGAATTCTGTTTTCTGATCCCAGTTATTATACCACAAGGCAGCTGAGAAATCAATTTTATCATCAGCAAACATATTGTTGTACTTTAAAATCGCATCGGTATAGGATTGGGTGTAGGTATTCGTTGATCGATTCACCTGACCCAAACCATCGCCATTATCATTCCCAAAAGATAATAAGTCGTAAATCTGACGGGTATTGGTGGTGTAATTATCCAAACCCGATTTTAAGGTGAATGTCAGATTATGTAAAATATTTGCAGTACCATATATATTACCAAAAATACGATTCGTAACATCCTCGTAAGGATTGCGGAAAGCGGTAAAATATGGATTGTCATATATTCCAAAATACAAATTCGGTTGTTCTTTTGATTCATCATACCAGTCGGATAAATCGTATGAGGCCGGAGTACGAAGCAAGGTCAACATGATCCCTGCTAAATTTGAACCATTTTGTACACGGGTACCTTTGGTTTTGGTGTAATTGGCAGTAGCACCAACACGTAACCAGGGCGTTAAAGTAGATTCACCAAATAAATTGAGTGTGGTACGGTTTAATTTGGAATTCGGAATGATACCGGTACTGCGGGTATTTCCCATACTTAAACGGAATGTTGAATTGTCACCACCCCCATCAATGGATAAGGATTGATTATAAGCACGACCATCCTGAAAGAAATTATATGGATCAAAGGCATTTAAACCTGCAGAGGTATCAATGCGAGGTCCCCAGCTATTTGGCGTTCCTAATTCATCATCCAAAGTATTGACAATTCCATCAGGACCCGGGTTATAAGTTGAGAAAACTCCACCATTTCCTTGTGCATAGGTATTTTGTAGTTCAGGCAGTTTGTTTACGCGACTTACCTCTACATTCCCATTATATGTGATACCGATACCTTTACGTTTACGTCCTTTCTTGGTAGTAATCACGATTGCACCATTACCCCCTCGAGCTCCGTAAAGAGAGGCAGCTGCTGGTCCTTTTAAGATAGAAACACTTTCAATATCGTCCGGATTAATATCCAAACCACGGTTACTTTCGTTAACACCGGTGAGGTTTTCATTAAACGGATAGTCGCCGGGTAAAGGTTGAGAAGTTCCATTATCAACAGGTACACCATCTACCACCAAAAGAGGTTGATTATTCCCGGTGAAGGTTGAGTTACCACGTAATAAAATTTTCGAAGAAGCTCCGGGCGTTCCGGCACTGGAAGTCACCTGAACACCGGGTGCTTTTGCGGCCAGGGCCTGAATGGCATTTTGTTCACCGGACTTCTGAATCGCATCACTTTTCACTTCCGAAACTGAATAACCCAGGGCTCGTCGTTCTTTCTTTTGTCCTAGAGCTGTAACCACTGTTTCGCGTAATATTCTTGAATCGGCAACCATTTTGACATTCATACCATCCTCTGCCGGTTTTTCGGTAGGCTTCATACCAATGGCTGAAATTAATAATGTGGTTCCTTCTTCGGTGTTGACTTTAAAGTTACCATTCGGATCCGTGACGGTGCCTTTGCTGGTTCCTTTTACACGGATTGTGGCGCCTGCAATGGGCTCTCCTTTGTCGTCCAATACTTTACCGCGAATTGAACCGGCTTGTGCCAGCACAATCTGCATACTGACCATAAAAAGGGCCAGCATCAATAATAGTCTTTTCGTCATACTTTAGTTTGTTTAATGTAAAATAATGAAATATTCGGGTAAAGCTAAAAATCCGTATGTTCATATGCAAGATTTTCTTAACATTTTTTTCTGAATTCTTTAACAAGCCCTTTTATAGGAATTCCGAAATTTCCCGAAAACACATAAGCTTTATTTATATATATCCTTTTATATATTGATTATTAATGTTTTAATGAATTGTTTGTAAAAATATACGAGATTTAATTTGGTCTGAATGCACCCTAAACTTATCTTCGCGCTCCTTAAAAGATAACCATTTAGAATTTAACATGAGACATTTAAGCTACAAAACACAGTTTGCCAACAAGCAAACCCACAAAGCCGAATGGCTGGTAGTGGATGCAACCAATCAAACCGTTGGGCGCATGTGTACCCGACTTGCTTCTATTTTACGAGGCAAACACAAACCAACTTACACCCCTCACGCAGATGCCGGTGATTTTATCATTGTATTGAATGCAGACAAGATTGTATTTACCGGTGATAAACTGAATCAGAAAATTTACCTGAACTTCAGTGGCTATCCGGGAGGTAAAAAAGAAGAGGCCGCCAAAGACTTATTGGCACGACGTCCGGAACAAATCATTGAAAGAGCGGTAAAAGGTATGTTGCCCAAAAATCGACTGGGCCGCGCTATGTTCAAGAAGTTGTTTGTCTATGCCGGCGACCAGCATCCGCATGCTGCTCAAAAACCAAAAGAAATCAAACTCAATTAATCACTCAAATCCAGCTTAAAATAAAATGGAAAAACAAAAAAAAGCCATAGGTCGTCGTAAAGAAGCCGTTGCCAGGGTGTATTTAACGAAAGGAACCGGCAAAATCACTGTCAACGATCGCGATTATAAAGTGTATTTCCCCCTGATGTATTTACAAAACCAGGTAGAATTACCCCTTAAAACGATTAACGGACTCGAACAATATGATGCCCTCATCACAGTAGATGGTGGTGGACAAAAAGGTCAGGCTGAAGCGATTAAATTAGGTATCTCACGTGCCTTGTGTAATCTCGATACCGAAAACCGTGTTGCATTGAAACCTGCTGGCTTGTTAACCCGCGACCCTCGTTCTGTTGAACGTAAGAAGTTCGGTCACAAGAAAGCCCGTCGAAGTTATCAGTTCTCTAAACGTTAATCTACCATTTGTATACCTATTTTTTCTATTACTAAAAACAAGATATTATTATCATGTCAGAAAATACTTCATTACATCAACAATTGCTCGATGCCGGTGTACATTTTGGTCACCTCCGTAAAAAATGGAATCCAAAAATGTTGCCTTATATCTTCGCTGAGAAGAAAGGCATTCACATCATCGATCTGAATAAGACCATCGACGGACTCAATGAAGCCGCTCATGCGTTAAAACAAATTGCCAAAAGCGGTAAAAAAATCCTCTTTGTGGCCACTAAAAAACAAGCCAAAGAAATCGTTACCGAATGTGCACAGCGGGTGAACATGCCTTATGTAACCGATCGTTGGTTAGGTGGAATGCTTACCAATTTCGGTACCATCCGTAAAAGCGTGAAAAAAATGCAGAGCATTGAAAAAATGCTCGAAGACAGTAGCATCAGCATCAATAAAAAAGAAAGGTTGACCCTGAAACGCGATAAAGATAAAATGGAAAAAGTTTTGGGCGGTATCACCAACATGAGCCGTACTCCAGCCGCTCTATTCATTGTCGATATCTCTCACGAACATATTGCCTTGGCAGAAGCCAAACGTCTGGGCATCACAACTCTCGGAATGGTAGACACCAATAGCGATCCAAATAAAGTAGATTTCGCAGTACCAGCCAATGATGATGCCACGAAATCAATCGCAATTATTACCAACTATATCACTGCAGCCATCATTGAAGGTCTCCAGGAAAGAGAATCTGAAAAAGATAAAATGGAAGACGAAGATCAGCATGATGAAAATGCGGTTGAAGCCCATCCAGAAGGCGGTTCAGAAGGTGAAGAAGGCGATAAAGGGACACCACGTAAACGTACCGCAAGCGGAACCCGCCGAACAAGCGCTGCTAAAAAATAAACCAACAGCCCAGATAAACCGTTTTCATCAGAACCGGTTTATCCTTCGGGCTAATTTTTAAATTTTAATTATTAATAATATCATGAGCGTAACAATAACTGCTTCAGACGTAAATAAATTACGTCAGCAAACAGGTGCCGGTATGATGGATTGCCGCGCCGCTTTACAGGAAACCAATGGCGATTTTGAAGCAGCCATCGATTTCCTTCGAAAAAAAGGACAAAAAGTAGCTGATAAACGAAGCGACCGCGATGCCAAAGAAGGCGTTGTAATCGCTGCTACCACTGCCGATCATAAAACGGGTATCGTCATCAACCTGACTTCCGAAACAGATTTCGTGGCTAAAAATGAAGACTTTATCAAATTGGCTTTTAGTTTCAGCAATGCCGCCATTCAAAATAATTGTCAATCATTGGAAGAACTCAAGAACACCATGATTGATAACGTAACGATTTCAGACAAATTGCTGGAAACCGTTGCGAAAATTGGTGAAAAAATCGATATCACCCGTTTTGAAAGAATCCAGGCTGAAAGTGTTGTTGCCTACAATCACGCCGGATATCGGGTAGCTGTCTTAGTGGGTATGAATCAGGCGCATAACGAAGGAATCGAAGCTTGTGGTAAAGATGTGGCCATGCAAATTGCCGCAATGAACCCGGTTGCCGTTGATCCAGCTTCTGTTCCGGAAACAACCATAGCTCGTGAAAAGGATATCATCCTGGATCAAATGAAAGCAGATCCTAAAATGGCCGGTAAACCTGAAGAAATGTTGAATAAAATTGTAGAAGGTAAAATCAATGCTTTCTTCAAAGAAAATACCTTACTGGCTCAACCATTTGTAAAAGATGGCGGTAAAACAGTTGCCGAATACCTGAAAAGTATCCAACCTGATTTAACCGTTACGGCATTTAACCGCCTGAATATCGGTTAAATAGAAAACTTTTTATTTAAATCAAAAACCGCTTCTTATCGAGGCGGTTTTTTTTATCCTTTACATAAGTTCGAAATACCCATTATCCGCTCAGAATGACTGTACACTGTAAAATAATTATCACGGCAAAAGGCCAACAAAGTAATCCCCTTTTGTCTACAATACTCAATGGCTAAATGCGATGGAGCAGAAACAGCGGCTAAATATGCAATTCCGGCGCGATAACATTTACTAACAATTTCATAGGATATCCGACCGCTCACCAATAGGATACGAGCATCCTGAAGTTTTTGCTTTAATAATAAAGTTCCAATCGCTTTATCCACTGCATTATGCCGACCAATATCTTCCTTAGTGATCAATAGCTGATTCTGTTCATCCATTAATGTCGCCGCATGTGAACCACCTGCAGCAGCAAAAAGCATTTGTTGTGCACGCATCGCCTGAAAAATATTTTTGACCTGATTCGGATTTAGTCGAAAGTTTGTTTCCAATGCCGGTCCGCTCAACTCCAATTCCGTATCATATTTACCGCACATTCCACAACTGCTCACCGACATCAAATTGCGTTGCGTGTTCAGGCCATCCCCACAATCTGCCGGGTTCAAGATGATGTTTACCTGATTAACCCAACCATTGTGATTGGTTTGCATGACTTGAAACTCAGGATTTTTTTCTCCGCCATACACATCTTCACTCAATAAAATACCCCGACATAAGGCTTCCTCATCGCCGGGCGTATGCATGGTAATTGTATAGGGCGCCCCATTAATCAGAATGTGTAACATCTGCTCGGCAACAACGGGCTCCTTTCGCGCGATAAACTGAGCATCTGTATATCGGATGGCCTCTACTACTTGTGTCATTCTACGAAGATAATACGGAATGTGTGTATGAATTGCCAGAGACGATTCTTGTTCCGCGCGGCGAATATCAATAAAGGGGTTATACAAATCCTTGAAATTGTCTCTATAATTGATATAACTTTGCCCAAATAAATGACTATGAACAAAAATATCTTGGCCATTGTATTAGGCCTGTCTTTGATTCTGGCAGCGTGGATTATCGGCGGTGCCTATTCGTATAAATTCCGACAAACCGAAACAATTTCTGTAACGGGTGCAGCTGATACCAATTTTGTCAGTGACCTGATTGTTTGGAGCGGCAGTTTTTCAAAAACAGGCTTCGATATGCAACAGGCCTACACTGCTTTAAAAAATGATGAAGCTATTGTTAAAAGTTATTTGCAGAAACAAGGACTTCAAGGCGATGAAATGAGTATTTCTTCCATCAATACCGAAAAATTATTTACCTATCGTTATGATGAAAATGGTCGCCAGATTGGCAGTGATTTTAATGGATATAAATTGAGTGAGTCTATCAGCATCGAATCGAAAGATATTGCTAAAGTAGATAAAATTTCGCGCGAAATAACTGAACTGATTCAGCAAGGCGTTGAATTGAGCTCATCGGCACCACAATATTTTTACACCCGATTAGGTGATCTAAAAATTGACCTGCTCGCCAAAGCCAGTGCCGATGGTCATAAACGAGCGGCTACCATGGCGAAACACGCAGATGCTTCATTGGGCGATTTAAAAAAATCAACGATGGGCGTATTTCAGATTACCGGACAAAATGAAAATGAAGACTATAGTTATGGAGGTGCATTTAATACTTCCAGTCTGAACAAAACGGCTACGATTACAATTAAGATGGACTTCTCTATCAAATAATTGTTCCTACTCCTGCTACCGGGAAACTTTCATTTATCATAGATTGTCGATTTCCAAGTACCTTTTTTATTTACATGGGTACTATTTAGGGTCTATTTCCCTTTGATACGATTGTTTTCCGATTCAGCACCTCTGCTTCTTTCACGCGAACGTTCTACGCTGGATTTCCCAAACCGATAAGAAGCATTTAAGCGTAGTTGCCGGCTTTCGTAATTTCCATTGGCATTGATTCTAAGCCAGCCAAAATTACTTCTTGCATACCAGGCGTGAGATTTAAACAAATCGGAAAGACTCAATTTTAAAGTAAGTCGTTTTTGCATCAATACCTTTTGTACACCTAAATCCAGGCTCCCCATAGGCTTCAGTAAAAAGGTTCCTCCCCAATACGCAGGTCCGGTAAACCATCCGGTAATATTTAAACTATAATCATTCGGTAATGTGATATTATTATCCGCATATAAAGTATAAGTCCAATAGCGGTTGCTCAAAATGCGCCCCTCAAAATTGGCTTGTAAATGATTGTATCCGGCATTCACATTTGCATAAATCATCCACCACTTCTGAACCGGTACAGGAAATGAAATATTGAGGCCGATCATATCCATAGACGCAAAGTTCTTTTGCATCACATAGGTTCGTGAAAACTCCGTGGTATCGGTTGTTTGTTGAAACATATCGGTGATGCGGGTATAATTCAAAGTAGTCGTAACATATTGCATGAAGGTATGTGTGAGATCAAAACTTGTCGAGTACTGTGGTCTTAAAAATGCATTCCCTTTTTCATACGTCAGTTCGTCCAATTTGTTTTCGAAAGGATTTAAATCCTGATAGTTGGGCCGATCAATACGGCGACTGAATGAAATACCTAAAGTATGTTTGGCATTGATCTCATAGGTAAATCCACCACTGGGAAAAAGATTGATATAGTTTCGTCGAACCGTATCATCGGATAGCGGAAATGCACTGCTCAAGGCGCCTTCAGACGAAGTATGTTCTGCACGTAATCCTAATTGAAACGAAAAACGTTTAATACTTCGTGCGTAATTCAGATAAGCCGCATTTACATTTTCAGTATACACAAAATGATTACTCCGGTTCAGATTGAGGGTATCTAATTCATTCACCACATCATAAAATTTAAAATCATTATCTGTTTTTACCAACGCTGACTTTAAACCAATCCCCAACTTTCCTTTCCATAAATTTTGCTCATAATCCATCTTGCCGGAATAGATATGAATTTGAGTAGGGGTATAATTCTTAAAAATACTTTTGCTTTGAATACTTGTTTCATCCACATCCCAATATGTGTTTGGTTGAAAGCTACGGGCTGTGCTATTAAAAACTCCATAATCCAAATCGATGTTTAAGGTTCTGCCAAGCGTATCTTCATATTTATAGTTCGCATTCATATTGGCATTCACCCGATGTCCACGAATATTATTTGCAGCTACCAAAGCCTGTGTAAATGGCCCATTTTCAGCACCCAAATACGTTTTACTTCTGCTAACAAATTCTCCGTCCGTGTTCATGACATTCGCCATCACACCAAAAACACTTTTACTATTGGCATAATAGTCTGCGCCAATTTTTAATGCATTGGTCAAATCATCGTTATAGTTATCCGAATTCATATTGTAGCGGTTATTATTTTGGATACGATCAAAATTCTGGTAATTATAATTCTTCCCATTGTTCACACTGTAGGTGCCAAATACATTCCATTTTTTATTACGATTGTTCAGGGTGAGACTGGCATTTTGTTTGAAATATTTCCCTTGTGCCACCCCGATACTTGCACTTCCATTGGTTCCAAATTTTTTATTCTTTTTTAAACGGATATTGATGATACCCGCATTCCCTTCGGCATCATATTTGGCAGATGGATTGCTGATGAGTTCGATAGATTCAATATCGGAAGATTGCATATTTTTTAGCATGGCCGACAAATCTTTATTGTCCAGATAAGATGGCTTCCCATCAATGTAAATTTGAACATTATTCTTGCCCCGCATTTCAATGTTTTCATCTTTGTCAACCCTTACACCCGGGCTTTTTCGCAATAAATCCAAAGCGTTCGTACCCGCTGCATTGATGCTTTGTTCAACATTAAAAACCGTTTTATCCGCTTAGACCTCAATCATCGGTTTTTTAGAGAGCACCTTAATTTCTTTGATTCCTTTGGTCAATTCCTGCAATTGTATTTGAAATTTATCCCCACTAAATCCTTGCGTCAGATCAATGACGTTGGAGAAATATTTCTCATATCCTACGACCGAACATTGCAGGAGATATTTCCCAAGGATCACATTTTCAAAAATAAACTGACCGTTCTCATCCGTAATATTTCCTTTTACCAATGAGGAGTCGCTAAAATTTAAAAGCGCAACGGTAGCCCCTGAAAGAAATTTTCCATTTTTACCGATCACCTTTCCTTCCAGGTTTTGAGCCATTAAGTGTTGTGATTGCAGGGTAAAAAATGCAATGACTAAAATCAAAAAAGAGAAATATTTGTTCATATATCAACGTGTATGGTGCAAAGAATACCACAAAGTTGATATATGTTTTCTAACCCTTATTCCTAAGAATTATGGACGGCGATAGTTCTCCATTAAAGGCAAACAGGAAAGCTCATGCGAATAGCCTATTACTGATTGTCCGAATGTTTGACGAGTTCCTGCATAACCCCTAACTCATCCGAACTGGCCGGTATAAAGGGCTGTAAAGATTGAACTAACAGCAATTCGCATTCGTCATAGTTTCATCCCAGAAAACAATGTGATACCTCCTAAACAACTACTGCACTTTATTAAAGTATAGTTGTTGACTTTTAGAATTCGCCGTTTTCCATTGAATTAAATAAGTACCTTGAACTAAGTCGGAAATATCGATATCAATTTGCTGACTACCTTCATGTGGGCCTAAAATGATTTGTTTCATTTTTCTTCCACTTAAATCAAAGACAGCTATATGCGCGTCTTCTTTCACGCAGGAGTTAAACTGAACATGTAAGATTTGACTGGCAGGATTGGGAAATATATTAAATGGTTCTTCTTGCTCGAAAGATGAAGATTCTTTTAATGCATTAGTGGAAAAATCACCAATCATACTCCATGTGCTATTTGAATAAGGCGATGGCAAGCAAACGGCTCTCAATTGCCATTCATACGTCGTATTCGCTTGCAAAGAAACAATCACCTTACTATTTGTATTCGATGTACCACTGCTCCATGAATTATCGCCCTCAATTCGATATCTGACCTGATAATAGAGCACATCCGAAACTGCAGACCATGTTAAAGTCGCCTGATGAGCCAATACATTGATGACATTCAAATTCTGTGGAGATGGGCAGGAAGCTCCGGTTGTGAAAACAAAAGTTGAACTCCATGGTCCCGGCGTTCCGGCTGAACAAAATCCTCTGACTTCAATTTCATAATCGGTAGCAGCATCCAAATCGACCAGATTCTTGAAAGTTGTTGGTGCGCCTTGTGTACCACCTCCCGTCCATAAACCTGCTCCAATTGGACGATAACGGACCTCATACCATAGCAACCCTTGAACAGAGGCCCAGTTAATTGTGACCGAATTTGCACCTACATTACTCACAAAAAGACCCGTAACCGGTAAAGCATTTTGCACAATAATATTTGCAGGAAGTGATGTGGCCGTACAGCCATTACTATCGGTAAAAGTATAAGTATAACTGGTAGATGGTCCGGTGTATGGATTATTTACACTAAACACACCCCCAAGTGGAGTGCCTGATAAATTCACTGCAGTACCCTGACAGGCATATACATCTTGCGCTTGAACCACAGGCCATGGAATGATGTTTAATTGTAAGACCTCCTGCTGGCATCCTGCAGTATTCACGTAAGTACCAGATTGGGTGTACACGATATTATTTACCGGCCAGGTATATGAACCGCAAGATGATATGATACTCGTATTCGATGAGGTGATGTTGATGGTCAGTATCAAGATTTCAGTATGACATCCACTCACTGAACTATAAGTGCCGCTTTGCGTATAAATCTCATTATTTACACTCCAGGTATAAGAACCACAGGCAGATACCGCTGTGGTATTACTCGTATTCGGTGTAAGCGTCAAATTCAGGAGTTCTGTATGACATCCACTCACTGAACTATAAGTGCCGCTTTGCGTATAAATCTCATTATTTACACTCCAGGTATAAGAACCACAGGCAGATACCGCTGTGGTATTACTCGTATTCGGTGTAAGCGTCAAATTCAGGAGTTCTGTATGACATCCACTCACTGAACTATAGGTGCCGCTTTGCGTATAGATCTGATTATTTACACTCCAGGTATAAGAACCGCAAGCAGCTGCAGTTGTAGTATTACTC
>DAIRSC010000009.1:0-3847 GCA_036804585.1 Chitinophagaceae bacterium | reverse complement strand
ATTATTTACACTCCAGGTATAAGAACCGCAAGCAGCTGCAGTTGTAGTATTACTCGTATTGGCATTGACTTGTATATAATTAGTCAGTGTGGATGTATTCGCGCCATTGGCATTAGAAGCTTTTAATGTAACGGCATAATTACCGGCAATCGGGTAACTAACAACCGGATTCTGAGAGATTGATGTAGACGGTGTACCGCCTGGAAAACTCCATAAATAAGTTGTTGGGTTTCCTGTACTGTTATTGATAAAGCTGACGGTTTGCCCCGCGCAAATTGTTGTTGGCGAGCCACTGAATACAGCCACTGGAATTCCCTGAATATTGATATTGTCGAGGTATAGTTTATTTCCATAGCCATTGATATTTTGTATTTTGATGACTATTTGTTGACCCGCATATGCATTTAAAGAAATCGTATCAGTACGCCATTGTGAGGGGGTAGGAACAAAATTATTTCCTCCGCTACCTGCAGTACTCAGCACGGTTCCACCCTTCTGATAAACTTTGGCATAGTTTAAACCACAATCTGTGCTCACAAATACAGCCAGTGAATCAGAATAACCTGAGAAAACCTGATAGGCTAAATCAAAATACAATTTAGCCCCTGAAACTCCTTGAAGATTTAATTTCGGCGTAATCAGTTCATCTTTTTCCCCCGGATAATTCCATGAATAATTATCGAACATCATAGAGCTTGCTGAGTTTCCATACCCCCCAGCCAATGCACTTTTTGCCCAAGCGATGCCGCTGCTACCTAAATCCAGATTTTTCCAGCCATCGGGCAAAATACCTGCTCCTTCAAAGCTTTCCACCAATGGTAGGCTTGCTCCAAATGTGTTGATATAATTTGTTTGTGTAACTGAACTATTATTGGTTCCGTTCGAAACGGTTAATCCGACATTGTACACACCCGGTGTTGAATAAGTGACCGTTGGGTTTTGTAATGTCGAAGAAGAAGGTGTCCCTCCCGGAAATGACCAGTTACGGCTGATTATATTGCCGGTTGAAATGTCGAAAAACTGCATGGATTGTCCTACACAAGGGTTTTGCGTAGAAGCACTGAGTTGCGCATTGAGGGTTCGCAAATTGTTAATCGCACTTTCCCACATGCCTCTTCCATAGGTTGCTACACGTAGAATAGTGTTAGCAGTACTATCATTATAAATTGATAAATCTATCCCTTCCGGCCGGGAAGGTAAGTTTTGATTATACAGGGTCCATGTATTGGCATTTGCCACTTTATAATACACTGCACTTCCGGTAGCCAGCAGAACTAATTCGTTGACTGGATAATATTCGTCTGCAATAATTTTGATATGATTGAGTGATGGTAGGTTGTGGGTAATATTGGTCCAGGTAGCGCCAAAATTAGTTGAGCGATATACACCGGTATTCGCGGTGATATACACTGTACCCGGGCTATTTTTGATGGTTGTTATGCTAGCCCGATTAATGCTGCTACTTGGCAAATTATAGACAGTAAAAGTAGGCGCAGGGCTTAATGCATTGGCACTCACATGTATTTTACCATCGTTGGTAATGATATATAATCTGTTCGGGTCAGAAAAAGCCACATGCATCGCTCTGATGATTTTTCCCAAAGCAGCAATTTGTGTCCAGGTGGGTGTTGTGTTAAGTAAATTGGTACTACGATAGATAAAACTATCTGCCACAAAGGCCAGATTTGTATTACTTCGATGAAATTCGATAGCATCCAGATTTATCACTCTTGAGGGCAATCCATAAGTCTGGTCTCCACCATTAACCAATCTGCGTTTGTTATTATCCAAATAATAAACCATACTACTATTGGGTCGGTAATCGAACGCACATTGTGATCCCCAGTCTCCTCCCCGATTGGTAAACCATCCGACTGTCGTAGAATACAATTCACCATTATCCTGAGTACCGATGCTAATCATATCTCTGCGTGTCGGACTACAATTGCCATGATAGATTTCATAACCATACATCCCATCACTCTTGGGTGTCCAGTTATTTCCGCCATCTGTACTGAGAAATACGCCACCATCATTCATATTATAGAGTTCATTATTGTTGTAAGGTGATGTTACAATTTGATGCATATCCGTATGGCATTTCTCCCACCAATTGGTGAGTTGGGTCCATGTTAATCCGCCATCTAATGACTTCCAATTATTGTGCGCCACCATATAAACAATATTGGCATTTAATCGATCCACGCCTATGCCAAAATTATAATCGCCCTGCCCCGAAGATGTTGAGCTGTTGGAGTAGTATGTGAGATACGGAGATGCACTGGTTTTACGGGCAGTGAAGGTACTACCACCATCCACCGATTTATAGAGCATACCGCCATTAGACACCATGGCAAAATATACGACATTGGTATCTGCCGGACTTACAGCAATTCTGCAACCATCTCCATTGGTAATACCGGAAGGCATCACGATTCCATTGTTAATCTGCGACCAGGTTTCACCAAAATCCGTTGAACGAAAAAAAGCTGAATCAGCACTCGCCGCATACAAAGTTCTAGAGCCTGTCCCCTTCATCAAAATTTCTTTAAATGGACGGCTTGCAGTTTTTATACTCCATGAAGTTCCGGCATTAATGGTTTTATAAATTCCGGTATTGGTAATAGCCACAATTTTCTGGTTATCCAAAGGATCCATGATCATATCTACAACCAATTTATTAGTCAAGCCGGTTTGGGTAAAATTAGTTCCGCCATTGGTTGATTTCCAAACACCTAGGCCATTATAGTAATAGTTGTTGTCGCCAGTACCTAAATAGATAATTTGATCATTGGTATGGTCCACACATACAGAAGCAAAACGCGCGTAAGGCATAAAATCACAACCCGGTGCTATGCTCCAGTTGTTTCCTCCATTCGTTGTAATAAACAAACCACCCCTTGCGCTGACGGCATATCTCTTAAGCGCATTACTTTGGTGAAATTTCATTTGACTCACCCGGCTGATTCCGTGAATTTGCCCACTCACATTGGTTGGAAATTGATTCGGAAGCACTGCACTCCAGTTAGCGGTTTGTGCGCCGGTCTTTAAACCCGAACAAATAAATATCGCTAAAACATAAAATATCTTTTTCATACGATCTGCTTAAGGTGTGGTATTTATTTATTGGAATTTTGTTGATCTTGCCAAATTCGTGTACGTTCCTCAGCACTCAGAATGCGACCATCCTCTTGTACGTATGTAAACACCGATAGTTTCCATTGTTTGAATCGTTTATAATGATATTTTAATCGATCAAATTCCCGACGTTCGGCTGGAGTCATTGTTTCCAGATGTTTCACAAGAACGGCATAGTGCAATTTTTCTGTATCATTCATTTCTTCATACATCACCTCTTCTTCATCCATCGGTTTGATATGGTGTTTCCAATACTCATCGAATGCTTTGATAGCCTCAAAATAATTGGTCGAAGGATGATCAATCATTTCTACCCAATAAGGATAAACAGTATAGTCTTTTTGCTGGGCTGTTGTAGAAAGGGTCCAACAAATAAGTAAAAGAAGTAATAATTTTTTTTTCATCTTCCCAAATTTTCTCAAAGATAAACAAACTGATTTGGTGCTTTTGTAATTTAAGATGAACCAGGATTTATCTGTGAACTCAGCAGATCCTGAAACGAAAAAATCCCGCTATTGCGGGATTTTCTGACGTAATTACTACGTTAAGATTGTTAAGGTTTCTTTTTAGCAGCTGCTGGTTTTTTAGGAGCTGCTTTATTAGCTGCTGCTATATTATTTGCAGCTTAATTTTAGTAAGAAAAATATATTGAATAATTAGTTGTAGTAAATAAAGATATAGAATGTATATTAAATATAAATAAATATAG
>DAIRSC010000008.1:0-20534 GCA_036804585.1 Chitinophagaceae bacterium | reverse complement strand
TTTAAGGAGTGCAACAAAGGGTCTAATCCATCTTTATAAAAAACTGAAATAAGTGCCGACTGAATTTTAAGATTCAAAAAGATAATTTGTGCGGCAAAATTATACCAAATGTTCACATATTACAGACGTGATTTGTGTCATCAAACAATTTAATGAAAAATCTTTTTGGGTTAAAAATAATAAGCTCCTTGCCAGCGCATTGCGAAGACTTGATATCCTGCAGACGAAAGACGATCATGCCAATTTCGCGTTTTATAATCGCTCAGTGTAGATTCCAGAATGATGCTGGTAACTTTAAAGTTGGATTTCAAGTGATGAATATTTCCTTTATAGTCACGTGACAATATGAGATAATCGACATCAAGGGTTCTATCGCATTTAAATCCGGATTGCTTCAAACGGAGAATTCTTTTTCCTTTCCAGATAAGCATTTGCGCATATTTATTGTTGGGTAAAAGAACTTGTCGTTCTTTTTTTAGATGATAATACATTTTACAAGGATGAAAAACATATTTTTCACTACGATTATCTTTTACTTTAGGGAGTAAATATTTTATTTGCTGACCTTCAACCGAGCAAAGCATGGGGTTGGAATGATCGTTGATTATCACAAGTTGAGATTGGTGCAAAGTCACCCATTGCTTGATCAAGCTTATGACGCTGATACAGAGTCCAACTGTCAGAATCCCTCCCATTGCCCATTTATTTCTGTATTTCCAAAAAATACCTATCATGAAAAATAAAAAATACCAACAAAAAAGTTCGGTTTTATACATTTCTCCCGTATGCCAAATAACCCATTCACCTTGCGCAATAAATTGTATGACCATATTGAGCTTAAGAATCAACCATTGGATCATTCCACCTAAAGAGCTTGCTATCACTTGAACCGGGCTCAAGAGTACTGCAACAATTTCTAAATAAAGTATGAAGGTGGTCCATGGTACGGCGATCAGATTACTGAAAATAAACAACAGGGGAAATTGATGAAAATAGTATAAACACAATGGCCAAGTCAAGACCTGTGCAGCAAGGGTTCCGGAGATTAATTGTAGGGGAAAATTCACCCATTTGTTGGAGGTACTCAGTCGTTGGTAAATCGGCGCATAAAAAATCACAAGGCTTAAAACCGCCAAATAAGAGAGCTGAAATCCAATATCAAATAACCAATTCGGATTCCAAAGCAATAAACAAAACGCACTTGCACACAAATTATTAAAAATATTTATTTCTCTTTTCTGGCAAGCCCCAATACCAATGAATGTAAACATCACCGCAGCTCTTAAAACGGAAGGTGGCAGCCCGGTTAAGATAGCAAACATCCACATCCCCAATAATGCAAGAATCACAGATAATCTTTTCTTGCTTGCAAAAAATGAAATCAACATGAGTAACCGCTGTAAACCGACATAAAAAATAGCCATATGCATACCTGAAATAGCAATGATGTGAGCTAAACCCGTTCGGCTGTATGAATCCCAAAGTTCGTCATCAATATTTTTCCGGTATCCAATCAGCAATGCCTCTGCCATTCCTGAAACGGAAGAATCCGCTATATTCTTTTTTAAAATTCCCCGACAAGTTTTTTGTGCCTGATTTAATGTTTTACCTACCGAGCTGACCTTGTGGTTAGAATGGTGCCATTCATCATTTCGAAGGTATGCACTGTAATAAATTCCTTGTCGTGTACAATAAGCTGCATAATCAAAAGCACCCGGATTTCCGGAATTTCGAATGCGTTGAAATTTATTTTTACAAAAGATTTGGTCACCATATTCCAATGACTTAGACTGACTGTCCTTTTGAAGATAAATGATCGCTCGCGCTTGTTCGGGTAATGATTTTTTTTTCGGAATGATGAAGGACAAAACTTTCACTTCACATTTTATCGTCTTTTCCTTCTCTTCAGGCTCTGCCACTATTTGTGCAATGAAATGTCCTTCCTGCGATTTGAATAAAACCGAGTTGGAAACCAGATCATTCTTTTCGGCCAATATGATGGATAAGGCCCCCAGGCTAAATAATATCATCTGTAGAAAAATCCCAAATAACCATTGATAATATCTGGATTTACGGTAGATCAAACAAACTCCTCCAAGCAGAACTATCATGGAAATAACCACTATCCGGGCAGCCAATGCTTCCGGCAATATTTGTACAAGGCTAATCCCCAACACATATGGCAATATCACCCTCAAAAAGGGTGCTTGCCTGATCAATTTCATCACGGCCCTTATTTTAATATATGTACGTCTCCCTTCGGATTAAAAAATCTTCGGAGGGAGTCCACCAACTTTGTGGTGTCATTGAGGGGATGAGAGGCGTCGATGGTTACGACAAATGCGCCATTCATTGGAATGACATTCGACTTGTTACCTTACCTGGCCCATTTCTGCGATTTGTCATTCGAAGCAGCCTTTTTTTTAGTACTAAAAACTACTAATCTATATTCTTTTCCGGTTGGCGCAGGAGGAGGTGGAGTTTGAACAAGTGAAGTATCTTTGTTGACATTTGTATCGACTGGTGTTGCCGGAACCAATGTATCTGCACTCAAAGGTGTGCTTGCTGGCTGTGTATCTGCTTTCGGAATGCTCACACTGGTGTTATTTTCCGGTGCTGCATCCTCGGGGCTGACAGATTTGTTTTCCTGATAATAGGTGTAACCAAAATAAGCGATGACCAATAACAGCAAGACTGCAGCAGCCGGCACCAGGAACTTCATGACATTTGAATTCTTCTTTCGGCGATAATCTGATTTTCCGGACGTAGTATAACTATAATCCAACTTCGATTCTTCTTGTGGTGGGGCTGCAACTTTTATTTCAGTAAAAACAGCTGGAACAGTTTCCACGCCGAGGTTTAAATCATTAGACTGAAAAAATGCAATTTTTCCGTTTCGCATTTCAAAACGGCCCAGGTTGGGCATTTCAAACTTGCCTCCTTTCTGCAAAAGATCTTTTACTTCTATGCAATAAGTGCGAATATGATTTGAGGCATTGGCTATACTGACATTTTCTTTGGAGGCAATAAAGGAGGCGAAAGTATCATCAATTGAACCAACCGGATTAAAGGTGATATCATACATCGGCGGTGATACTTTTCCATCGGCACTCTGTACTGAGGCCCCAACCCGTTTTAGGTCGAAAACACCCAATCCGGGAAGGCTACAATACCTATTTTTCAACAAAAAAGCCCCGATGTACTGATTAATGTCCATAAATAAATGATAATCCCCGATTGACCGTAAAATTAGAAAGTCTTGTTCAGATTACAAATTCTATTTAGCAAGTGGACTGTTACCATTAAATAAATACTGCAGTCCTACAAAAAACTGCCTTCCCCATTGAGGATATCCATACCAGCGCTGATATTGACTACCCATGAGATTGTTTAATTCCAAATACGCAAGTATGCCTTTTTCAATACGGTAGCCGGCTTTGAGATTTATATCAATTCCGGGATCATTCATCCTCAAATAAGTATTGGCATCTCCTTTATACCCCATTGCTGCTGCGGATGCCCCCCGCAGAAACAAATCAGCATTAAATTGCCAGTTTTTGCGAAAATTGTATTGGCCAAAAATATTCCATTGAAAAGGCAAATAATGCCAAGCTTTAAAGCCGGAACGTGTTTGCAAAATAGGATGCCACTTAAGTGAAGTTCCTGTTATAATTTCAGGCTGGGGCTGAAATTGCAAATCCACTTCGAGCATAAAAGCAGTGGCTTTGGCTTCATAATCAATCTGCATCCTTTTATAATCACCGGCTGTATCATTCACAAAAACCGGCAGATTATTCATCATCCGAATTCCGGACTTCAAGCCATATTGAATCCCTCCTTCATATTGTCCCTTGATATGTCCATATACCTCAGTATTTTGCGACTGTTCTACCTGATAATGACTATATAGAAATGGATTTAATGTTGTTAGTGACCGAAAAGTATTGAGTGCTACAGCGGATCTCCATCCAAGTTCAATATTTGCCTGCAGACTTGCCAATGGATATCTAAAAAATATATCCGGTAACAAATGCAATTTCTGACCAATAGCCGGGTTCAAAGCCACTTGCAAAATACCTTCATCGATATTTTTCTGAAAGCCCATATTTAGCTGTAAGAGTGAATTATTTTGGACTGAAACGGATGAACGAAATAGGTTCAAATCCGAAAAAATACCTGCAAATACTTTCAGATCTCTTTTAAACCATTTTCCAGCCCCCGCGTTTAGTTTCATCCCATTTTCGAAAGATGCATAACGATCACCATAAAGCGAAAGCGCTGCAGCACCCTGATAAGTGATGTCCGATGATTCATGACGCACAGAATCAGAATATACTTGCATTCTCAAACCTGTAAATCGCTGCCTTAAATCAAGTTGATCGTATTCATATTGACTTCGATCATACCCATAAAATCCATACCCTTTTCGATCAAATTGAAAGGCTCCATGCAAAGGAATTCCTCTTACAACATGTGACCCGTGAATTCCAAGCTCCGTTTCGGTATATCGTTGATGCGATAAACCACCTCTGAAACCCTGATGTTGCATGTCAACATATAGTGGTGTTTTAACCCATTTACTCAAGTCATATCCCGATCGGAATCGGATGGCACGATGATGGCCTGCGGCCAATTCGATGTGATGTTTGTTCACCATTTCAGCACTAGGACCTTCCAGAACCAACGGTGTTAGTGGAACCGGCGTATAAGCGAAACGGTATTTTTTTTCCTGAAAATCATCGTTCAAGGCTATTTTATTGAGGTCGACCTCGGGCACCATGTCAGGGATAAACTCAGGTTTTTCTTCATCCAAAGCGAAGTCCCAGTCTGGTTTACCTAAGGTATCTGTATATAATGAATAACTGCGTCTGGCAGAATCAGTTTGCATCAATTTCTGAAAAGCGTGAGCCTGCAACAAGTACAATTGGGTTGTTCGATCTTCACTTTTTACATCCCAGGCTTGTTGATTATATTGTTGAGCCCATTCAATCGACTTCCGGTATTCTCCCATTCGATAAGCACATTCAGCCATCCAAAAAATTGCCGATGCTGCCTGAACAGGATTTTCCGGAATTTTTCTGCTCGATTCAAAAGCGCTTAAGGCATCTGCTACTTTTCCGGACATGAGAGATGCAAGCCCCTTGCTATACGCGGCCCTTTGATAGAGTTGTTTAAGCGTTTGGTTGGTATCGCCCGAAGAATTGAGTTCCAATTCAGCTTGCTTAAAATTTCCTGATCCAATATTGGTATGGATACCTAATGTCCGGATTTGTTGAAATGCCTTTGCGTTCGGATAATTTTTTAAATATTCGTTCAGATAATTTTCCGATTGTTCAAAAGGTAAAATTTCGTAAGCCAGCCGAGCCCGGAGCAAGCTAGCCTGTTCGTTGATCAGGGAATCTTTATTCTGATCAATACAAACATTAAATACCCTGATGGCTTCTTGTTTTTTATTCAATTTTAATAATGCCCCGGCTTTTAAATAATTGGCTTCTTGCGATAGTGGTCCGTTTAATGCAGATGTTTGATCGAACGCATCCACGGCCTGTTCAAAATGCTGCGAACGCCAGGCAGAATAAGCCCACCGAAAATAATCATCTTCTCGGGCTTGGGGGTGCTGACTCAGATATTTTTGCATCCATTTTTCCGCACTTTCATAGTCCTGATCTTCTAAAAAGATCTGAGCCAGAAGCAGATTTAATTCATTTTGATAATACCATTTATCCGTGTTTGCCAATTGTTTTTCAGCCATGTAACGCGCCTTCTCATTTCTTCCTTCCAAATACTCCATTTCGATCAGATAAAATGGTACGACATACTTGTACTGATGAACTGAACTAATTTTTTGAAAGCTGGAACGGGCCTCTGCAAAATTCTGTTGGTAATAAGCCATTAATCCATGATAATAATTTCCTGCTGCAAAATTCTCTCCCGGTATATTTTTAACTGAGGCAAATAATGAACTTACCCTTTCCATTTGCCCGCTTACCAAACAAGCGTAAGCCAATTGAAAATTACGTTGCGAAATTTGATCATTACTGAGGCTGGCAATTCCAGCAGCATCAAAATGAGTAATGGCCTCCTTAAATAACCCTTTTCGGAAATAATGTTTAGCCAGAGCAAACTGTGCGGCATGCCATCCGGATTCATGGGGCATATTTTCCAGTTCCCGAATGAGGTCCTTTTCGGCTCCGGGCCGATTCAAGTAAAGTGCGCTCATTCTATAATTCAACCTGGCTTGTTCATCCCAAATCGTTTGCAGGTGGTTTTGTGCATCCCAGAATGGCAGTAATCGCTCATAGTGAACAATGGCCTGATGATGGAGACCCTGATGAAAAAACTGAGCTGCTTCTTTATGTGTTCGAAGTGCATCGGTGTATTTCATGGTTTGTTGTGCCCGGGCAGCAAACGCACAAAAAAGCACTCCCAGTAGGTAAAGAGAGAATTTATTTTTCAACTTTATTTGTGTTTTAAAATGACCAAGATAAGCCAAGACTCGGAAATATCGGCAATTGGTAAGTGCGTGTATTACGAATACGATCGATATAAAAAATATTTTGTCGATTGTAAGTATTACTAATACTGGCTGAAGCTTCAATAACAGATTCCGTGCTGATAAAAAATTTCTTTTTCATCGAAAGGTCCAGACGGTGATACGGGGCTAAACGTCCACCATTGATTTTATCCGAATACAGAATATCCAAATTCCCATTTTGCGTGAGGTAATTGGTACTGATCCCGTTGGAGAAATCCACTTTTTCAACAAAAGCTTGTGTTTGCGTGAATGGAAATGCAGACCCGTAATTAAATCGGGCCGAAAATTCCCAATCCCACTTTTTACCGGCGGTATAGGAGGCGAGTATATTCACATTGTGGCGTCGGTCGAAGGGAGTCGGATAAGTTTGACGACCATCGTTTCGGTCAACATACCCGAATGAATAAACGCCCCAAAAGTAATGGCGGGCTTTGGCGTATTTCATGGTAAAATCCAACCCATAAGCTCGTCCTGTTTCGATACTAAAATCGGGGTCGGCGGGTACCAGTTTATAACGATTGATACCGATAAGCTGACCGAAATATTTGTACCAAGGCTCGAGGGTAAATTCGAAATCACGAATATCCACCTCAATTCCTGCAACCACATGGGTGGCCTTTTGAATATTATTATCGGCTATGGTACCATCGGGCTTTTGAATTTCAAAATCAGGCGCTGTTAAAAATCCGGTGAAAAAATTGACAATATCCCGGTCACTTTTGGAAGAAATAATATTTTGAGAATACATCCCTGCAGATGCTTTAAAACGAACATTTTTTGTCGCGTTATATTTCATCGCCAATCGCGGTTCCAATCGGGCAACAGGAAGACTGGCATAATATTGTAATCTCACCCCGGGTTCAACTATAAGTTTATCTCCAAAATTTTTTTTGAGCTTCAAAAAAGCGCCTACCTGAGTGGTATAATCGTTTTGTTCCTGAAGTAAACCAATAAAATTATAATATTGATATGCCGTTTTAAAACCGGTAAATTCAACGCCATAATTGATCTCACTATGATTGGGCAGGTATGATGTCACTTTTACATTGGCATCAAAACCATTGATTTCACTTTCGCGGGGACGATTGTCTGATTCTTCCAATCCAATTTTGTAATCAGAATAGTAAAAACCCCCGGAAATGAGGGAAGCGCTGCTACCCGGCGTTATCACGAAGTTGGTACCTGCACCATATGAATTCCATTTTAAATCCGAAATGTTTGCAAAATTTACCCGATCGTTGAATGAAAAACCAAAGACATTGAACTTGCTCACATAGCTCGAGCTTAAATTAATTTTTCCGTAAGCATCCGTAAATGTATAAGGCAAATTACTTTTATAAGGCTCGCCCAATGCACCATACATGGCATTTGATGTAGTTTTCAGATAACTATGTTTGATGGAAGCGATATAGGTAATTGACACACTACTATCACCACGGTCGCGCACCAATGGACCTTCTAAAAAGGCTTTCGCTAAAATTGGATTAACAGCGAGTTTGCCACTATGCCTTTTTTTGTTGCCGTCTTTGGTAGTCACATTCACGATGGCAGAGGTTCGATCACCATATTCCACACCAAATCCTCCACTCATCACATCTGCACTTCGCAGGGCATCTGTTTCAAATACCGAATAAATTCCGATGCTGTGAAAAGGATTATAAATGGTCATCCCATCCAACAAAATTTTATTCTGAATAGGTGAACCTCCACGGATATACAATTGTCCTCCCTGATCACCGGTTGATACCACACCCGGCATCACTTGCAGATACTGTGCAATGTCTGGCTCGCCACCTACGCTGGGCAACAACTTGAGTTCTTTGGGGGTAATTCGGGTCATCCCGACTTTGGTTTCATAGAGCTTCTCATCCTTTTTTGCAGATACGGATACCCCTTTCAGTTCACGCGATTTTTTGGATAATTCGAATTTGAGAGAAGTCACTTCATCTGCTACAATAATCGCTTGTTTAGTCATTGATTCAAACCCCAAAGCTGTTACAGTCACATCATAAGTACCGGGTGTCAATTTGGGAATATTATAGAACCCTTCCAAATTGGATTGCGCACCCTTTTTCAGGGAGGTAATCGCAACGGTAGCACCAGTTAAAGGTTCACCATTGGTTTTATCATACACAAATCCTTTTAAAGATCCTGTTTGTGCAAATGCACCAAAACCAAGCAATAAAAACAAAACCATGAGCAACTTTTGCATATTCTCCTACTTTAAATCTAACGCCATTAGGCTTTTCTGATGTTCGTCGGGAATAGTGCCCGATCATTCAAATATAAGTTTAGAAATTAGATTGTCGCTAGTTGCAAGGAGTTGATTATTTTTGCCACCCCGTTTAAATGGGGTACTGTCATGACTTTCAGCTTTCCAGTGTCTACAAAAAAATAGGTTAAACCAAGAAAAAATGATGTCACAACCTGCTCCATAAACTATAAATCGGTACTTAATTTTTTGAATAACCGCATTCCCGCATGAGCAACCTGAACCCAGGTTAACCGCAAGACCCAAGAGATTTTGCCGCTGAAACGGTTTATAAACGTCAATTTATTTTTAATACCATTCGCCAGTATTTTGAACTTTATGGATTTTCTCCGCTAGAAACCCCGGCTTTTGAAAATCTGGAAACCCTCACCGGGAAGTATGGCGAAGAGGGTGATAAACTCATGTTTAAAATTCTGAACAATGGTTTGGAACGTCCGGAAAAACATGAACAAGCCAAAAATGACTTTGAAGAAGTATTAAAAGGTAAAAGCAAAAAGGGTATCACCGAAAGAGCCTTGCGTTATGATTTAACGATCCCTTTTGCAAGATATGTGGCCATGAATCATGGACAATTGACCTTCCCCTTTAAACGGTATCAAATTCAGCAAGTATGGCGGGCAGATAAACCTCAACGCGGACGTTATCGTGAATTCTATCAATGTGATGCAGATATTGTAGGCAGTGAATCTTTATGGAATGAAAATGAATTGATTCAACTTTATACAGATGTTTTTAATGCCTTGAATATTCCGGTAAGCATTTGTATCAATAACCGTAAAATCCTTGCTGCATTAGCTGACCAGTGTGGTGGGCAGGAGTGGCTCATTCCTATTACGGTAGCTATTGATAAATTAGACAAAATTGGACTGGATGGAGTGATGAAGGAGTTGCAGGAAAAGGTCGGTTTAACCGAGGAACATCTTTCAAAGGTTAAGGCCTATTTAAAGATCAGTCAGTCTGTATCCAACCCAATAACATGTATTGAACAACTCCGTTCCTTTTTAGGGAATGATTCGGAGGGCATCAGTGAGCTGGAATATCTGGCCCAATCTCACCCACATATTGCAATTGATGTTACGCTGGCAAGGGGACTCAACTATTATACCGGAACCATTTTAGAGGTCAAGCCTACAACCGTTAAAATGGGAAGTATTGGCGGTGGTGGTCGTTACGACAATCTAACAGGCTTATTTGGCGTGCCGGATATTGCAGGGGTGGGTATCTCTTTTGGTGTAGATCGTATGTATGATGTGATGGAAGAGCTACAGTTATTTCCTTCAACCTTGCAATCTCAATGCACTGTTATGCTGGTGAACTTTGGTAAGACCATTGAAACCAGAAATCGTGAAGTATTGACATCATTGCGCAAAAGTAAAATCTCTGCAGAATTGTTTCCCGAAGCTGTCAAATTCGATAAACAATTAAAGTATGCCCACAAAAAACAAATTCCTTTTGTGGTGATGATTGGTGAAGATGAATTAAAAGAAAATCTGATTAGCCTAAAAGATTTTCGTTTGGGAACCCAACAAAAAATTTCTCTAGAAGAATTGCCTGCTTTTATTCTTAAAGAACAGGTGTAAAAAGAAAGTCCCCTGTTTGCACAGAGGACTTTGAAATTGTTTTTGCCTTGGATTACTTCAAAGTGCAACTTCCAGCCGGAGTGCCTATTTTATATGTTGCATTCCAAGCTTCACACCATGTTTTTGCAGAAGCTTTGGTTGATTTTTGTGTGTAGGTGAAATCTACGGTAGATCCTTCTTTACACTCGCAAGTCCAATCTTTTTTACAAGAAGTTAAAGTAAATGAAGCGGCAATAAAAGCCAACAAGAATAATTTTTTCATGTTCATAAGTTTTAATTAAGATACAAACATATGCCTACGTCGCGAAAGTGCAAATACCATGATCCAGATATTTTATCAAATGTTCTGTAATTTCTGAATAAATGCACAAAAATCGGAGCTTTGAAGCAGGTCAAATGGTCGGAAATGATAAAATCAGATTATTCCTTTACTTTTAGCGCTGAAAACTCTTTAAAAATGACGAAAAGACCCTTAAGCCTTCTGGGCTTTGTCATTGTAATCAGCATGGTTGTCGCGTGCAACAAAGTTCCTAAACATGCGCAGTATATCCCCAAAGATGTGATGATGGTTGGAACCATCAATATGAAAAATCTGAGCCAAAAATTGATTTGGAGTGCTATTACCGGCAGCGACTTATTCGAGGAAATGCAAAAAAATGTGGGGAATGAAGAATCAAAATCGGCGATGAAGGACATCTCCAATATTGGTTTGAATCAATTATCTACCGCCTATTTTTATTTCACCGGCGATTTTAAAACAAAAGGAACAGCTTGTGTTGTGCTTTCCATGAAAGATGCCGGCAGATTTGAAAAGTTTGTTGGCAAAAATTATCCGAAAGCCAAAGTAGAAGATAAAGGCACTTATAAATGTTCGGCACTGGAATCCGGACTTATTGCAGCCTGGAATAAAGAAGTTGGTTTGTTTTTTCCTACCCAATCCGGCACCGGAGGTATGCTGAGCATGGAGGATGTGCAAAAAGCCATGGAACAATCTTTCAATTTGAAAAAAGAGGAATCCGTGGTTTCACTCGAACATTTTAATACTTTACAAACCGAGGACCATGACATGAGTTTTTGGTTGAATTATGAATCCATGTATCAAATGAATGCAGAATGGAATAGTGGTCCTGCTCAGGCATTTATGAAGCCTGAATATTTTAAAGATGCGGCGTTGGCAACCGGAATTAATTTTGAAAAAGGATCGGTAGATGCTGAGATGGACTATTATATGAGCAAAGAACTGTCGGACATTTATAACAAATATGCAAAAGATGCCAATAGCAAAGAACTGGCAGAAAATTTACCTTCCGGTGATGTTGCCTTTCTGATGAGTTATCAATTTAAAGCAGAAATGATTAGAGAGTTTCTGGCCAAATTTAAATTGGATGGGTTGGCCGATATTGGTTTAATGGCTATAGGCACCTCAATGGGAACATTAACTGAAGCATTCAATGGTGATATGGTCATTGCCCTTACCGATATGAAAAAAGTGAGTGATTCTGATTCATCCAGCTTCCCGACGAAGTTTGAATTTTTTATGGCCATGAAACAGAACGATCCTGCAGCTGTCGAAAAACTTTTAAAAATGGGCGTTAAAAATGAGCTACTCATTCGTAGTGGGAATAATTATAAATTAAGCCAGAGTAGTTCAGATTTTACCATAGTGAATGATAAGAAATATCTTACTGCTTCAACAAGAGGTGAGTACACCAAACAATTTTTAAGTGGACAAAAAGAACCAGTTACCACAATTCCAAAAGAAGTGATGGCCGAATTAAATGCAAACCCATTTACGTTTTATGTCAACATGCAACAGGTGTTAAATTCCTTTCCAATTGAAACATCAGACCCTGATGAAAAATCCCTCATGGATGAAGGATTAAAAATGTTCACTTATGCTGAAATGCATGGTGGTAAAATGAAGAAAGGTGCCAATCATATAGAAGGTCAGTTAAACTTCACGAACAAATCTGAAAATGCACTGATTCAAATTATTCATTTTGCCATGAAGGCAAAAAAAATAAGCGATAAAAAGAAAACCCCAGCGACTGAAGAAGTAAGTGCAAAAAATGAGGAAGCTGAAGCCGATTCTTCATCTGTGCCACAATGATCCGCCTATTCAAATATTTATTTTTTCTACCCTATTTTATTTATTCGGCATTCTTGTTGGTTGTGCTGATTGTTTCGGCATTCCCGATCACCTTGATACTCTTATTGTTTCCGGAAAACGTAACCAATCAGGGTATGTTTATCCTATTAAAATTTATTTGCAATGCTTGGTATATTCTCACGGGCATGTGGCCTAAAAATTTTAACCGGGATAAAATAGATTTTAATCGTTCATACATCATTACACCGAACCATCAATCCATTATTGATGCGGCCACTATTTATACCAGTATTCCACATTTGTTTAAAACGCTAGGAAAGAAGGAAATTGAAAAAACACCGATATATGGGGTTATATACAAAACGGTTGTGATTACGGTCGACAGAAGTTCTTTAAAAGCAAGAGCATTGAGTTTTCGACAAATGAAACAAGCGCTCGACAAAAATATTTCCATCCTCATTTTTCCGGAAGGCACTTTTTCTGATTCACCGGATGCCAATTTATTACCGTTTCAGAATGGGGCATTTGGATTGTCTATTCTGCAACAAACACCTCTACTACCTGTTTTATTTCATGACAGTGCTTCGCGTAATCACACTAGAAAAATGATTCGTTGTACGCCGGGATGGAATAGGGCCGTATTTTTCCAACAGGTTTCTGTCGAAGACTTAAAAAAAGAAGATCAGGAATCCTTGAAAAGGTTAATACAAGCCTATATGCAAGCCTGTTTAAATCATTGCCGCAATCAGGGTGCCAAAAGCGTTTGGAATTTTGCAATGCATTGGATGGATACAAATCGAACACAATTTTTAACCCCTCAGGTATAGCTTGAAATACGCCGAAGTCATACTGCCTTTGTCTCTTGAAAAAGTGTACACATTTGGTGTACCCTATGAAATGCAATCGACTATCTGTATTGGAAGCCGAGTTGAGGTTCAGTTTGGCAAAAAAAAGATTTACAGTGGAATTGTAAAAAATTTGCATAACCATGCGCCGGAACAATATGCCGTAAAACCAATACGATCGCTGCTTGATAAGGAACCTATATTGCATACGGATCAGTTAAAGTTCTGGGAATGGATGTCATCGTATTATATGTGCAGCGAAGGAGATGTGATGAATGCGGCACTACCGGCATTTTTAAAATTGGAAAGCGACACATTCATTCAGTTAAATGATGAATTCGACATCAATACCCTTGAATTGAGCGACGATGAATATATCGTATTACAGGCCTTACAAATCAGGATGGAGAACCAAAGAACAAAAACAGCTAAGGATTCATCGCAGGATAATACAAACAAATCCCATCCTGCTGAACAGAAATAAGCTTTTTGCTATATCTTTAAACATGATGAAGAAAATCAACGAAATCTGCCCTGCGTTGTCAAGCATCTACTTCATTATTTTCCTGATGTTTTTCGCTAATCACCGGCTTTCTGCAGCAGAAAAAAACACTTTGATTCAGGCTTTTGTTCAACAGAATGCCCCACAATTTTCCGAGCCCATGTATTCATGGAAATTATTACGTAAAAATCAAACTGCATTTTCTGAACATCAAACATGGGGATTGTTTTATTTTAATTGGCCCGTGAAGCAGGCATTTATTCAACTTCATTTAAACAATCAAGGCAAGCTCATTTCACATAAAATAGTATTACCAAATATTCCTATCAGTGGGCAGATATCTGAACAAACCCTGAATTCATTTGTCGAGAACGAAAACCTATTGCAAACGATTCAGGCGCAATTACCTCGAATCCTGATCCAAAAAACGGAAAAAATTATTTACGGACTTGACACAGTTCAATTGGCGATTCAGGTAGAGACTTATGATGCCAGTACAGATCAGACCTGGATATTTGATGTCAATGGTCAACTATTGCAGCAATATGATAATCGTCGCTTTTTAAAAAAAGACACTTTGATTCAGGCAAAAATTTTTAACCCCGATCCGCTGACAAAATTGAATCAGGTTTATGGCTTTCCATACAAAGACAGTTCCGATTTGGATTTACCATGGTTTCAGAGTGCTTATGATACCGTTTGGGTACCTGTTTATTATGATGATATGGCACAATTATTTATCCCTGAAAATGACTATGCCGTTATTGAAGACTTTGAAAATCCCGGCATCGCACCGAGTACAGGAAACAATCCTATCTTATTCTTTGGACGAAATCAGGGAGGTTTTGAAGAATACAATATTCTTTGGCATATTCACCAATTTCATAACCACATTTCTTCATTGGGATATGATACCTTAATGGATTTACAAGTAAGGGTAGATGCCCATGGTTTGTTTGGCGCAGATAATTCGGTATTCAACAGAAATGGTGGCAATCCAACACTCAGCTTTGGGATTGGTGGGGTGGATGATGCAGAAGATGCCGATGTGATTATTCATGAATATTGCCACGGAATTAGCTGGAGTGCAAATTCGAATGATAATTTTTCTTATGAAAGATCTGCGCTGGATGAAGGTCTTGCAGATTATTTTGCAACTTCCTACTCACGAGATATCAGCGCATTTAACTGGCAAAAAATGTTTACCTGGGATGGCCATAATGAGTTTTGGGGCGGACGTACCGCAACGAGCAACAATATTTATCCAAATGGTTCGGGAATTTATGCTTTAGGCGAAATTTGGAATGCTGCCATGAGCGCCATCTGGACAGACCTGGGTAGAGCAGTAACCGATAAACTGATGCTGGAGTGCTTGCATTTTTTGAATAATTCAACTACCCTTCCGGAAGCAGCCTATTACATCATGCAATGTGACACTTTGTTATTTGGTGGGATTCATGCGAATACTATTTGTACACATTTTCGTAACCGGAATCTACTTGACCTAAATTGTAAACCGGTGGGCATTGCTGATTACGAAGCAAAGAAGTCAGAACAAATTATCTTTGGAAATACCCTTGGATTCAGCCATGGGGAAGGTGACTTATTCATTGAATTTCCGGAAGTACAAAATTGGGAAATTGTATTGACGAATATTGAGGGGCGGATTATATTCACCCAAAAAGAATCCAGTGTTCAACGATGGACGCTTTCACCTAATCATCTTCATGCTGGTGTTTATGTCATCACATGTACCAATGATGCGAATAAAAAATACTTCAGTAAATTGATTAAAAAATAAGGACCCCATTTCTGGAGTCCTTAAAGATATGATTGAAGATTCCTTTTATTAGAATCGGAATCCAATATTTAATCCCATTCCTCTAAATCCTACTGCTCCAAAAGAACCTTTCACATTGACATTATTTGCATCAACGGTATAAGTATATTTAAATAAATCAGACTGATTGTTGGATAAATCTTCACGAATATCTGCTTGTTCCTCAGGGGTTAAAGCCTTGGATGTATTTGCTTTGAACTCACCTGATGAAGCCATATATTGTGCCCCAATGATGAACCAATCCAGCGAAACCATTTTACCAATATTAAAATGCACTCCAATCATCAAACCACCACCAAAAGAACTTAAACGACCAGTCATATCTAATTTTTGATTAAGACCCTGGTTATCGACAAATTCTACCGGTGCGTCCATCGACAAATTCCTATATCGCAAATAAGGGGCCAAATAAAATCCTTTCATGGCATGACGAGGATAAAAACGGAATTCCGGTGTGATTGCGAAAGAACCTACTTTGATATCAGACAAGTTAGTGGAATCACTGGCCAAATTATCAATTGTATTGGTTGATTAGAGAGAACCTTTAGGCATAATACGAATTTGTGCAGCCACTGAAATTTTACCCCCCAATGCACGCTCATATTGAACACCAATATTTCGGAAAGCCAAACCGGTAAGAGTTAATTTTACGCAATTCGTTCTTTCGGGTAAACCGTCCGACTCAGATTTTTCCCTTATTTGGGCTTGACCAATCAAAGTCACTGAAAGCAATAGAAGAAGAAAAGAAATTTTTTTCATATATAATTTTTTAATGAAGCAAAGTTACATGTAATCCATAGCCAAACAATGGCATATTCAAGTTATTTTAATTGTTGAGATGGCTGATTATTGTCGTTTTCGATTGGCAATACCCAATGAGGTGTAAATTAACGATTGTACTTTTTCCCGAATATTGAGTGAGTTGATGAGTTTGTTTTCGGCATTGGGATAGGTGCGATTGGAAAGAAAAATATACAATAAATCATGCTCAGGATCTGCCCAAACACAGGTTCCGGTGAATCCCTGATGACCAAAAGCCTTCGCACTGGTTTGATCGGCACAAGGGTTACCCAACCCAGCTATTGTTTCCGGTTTATCAAAACCCAATCCACGGCGGCTAATTTTAGAAAATTTACCGGTGAATAAATCCACTGTGGATGGTTTAAAATATCTCTTACCGCCATAGACGCCTTTATTGAGCAACATTTGAAAAATGACTCCCAACTCTTCGGCAGTCGAAAATAAGCCCGCATGCCCACTCACTCCGCCAAACATCGCTGCACCCATATCATGAACATAGCCTTGAATGGTTTGATAACGGAAATAATCATCATTTTCAGTGGGGGCTATTTCCTGAACTACTTTATTGTTTCGCGGATTAAAGCCTGTTCGTTTCAGACCCAAGGGTTTATAAAACTCTTGTTGCAAATACTGATCCAGGCTTTTCCCGCTGATTTGTTCGACCAATTTTTGAAGAAAAATAAAATCTAAATCACTGTAAACATAGCGTCCGGTATTTTCGAGCGGACTCTCCAGAATACGCTTCCACATGGTATCCACCCAATCTTTCCGCATAAATAAATTCGATGCCACTTTCACAGAAAATCCGGAGGATTCGGTTTTGCTATAGAGATCTGTGCGCGGACGTTTCATGGTATCCAAAGTTTCCTTAAAAAAAGGAATCCAGCTTTTGAGACCGGCCTGATGGGTGAGGATATGATGGATTTTTAAATTCTCCTTATTCGTTCCTTTGGTAAAAGGCAGATAACGAACCAAATTGGAGTAGATATCCAATATACCCAATTCATACAAACGCATCACAGCCAAGGTGGTTGCAGCGGCTTTGGTGAAAGAAGCTAAATCATAAGCCGTTTGAATATCTACTGTGTTTTTTCTTTCTGATGTGAGGTAACCAAATGACTTATCATAAAATACTTTTCCAGCTTGAGCAACCAAAACCCTACAACCCGGAAAAGCCCCTTTCTCAACTGCAGATTCAAGGTAATCATCTATTTGATCTAACACATTTAAATTAATGCCCAATGCATTCGGGCTGACACAACATTCAAGCAAACGGTCCGAATTCCATTTTCCTTTTACCAATCGGGATGAGTCAATATCTTTAAATTGTTTACCAAACCTCGATTGCTCACTCACTTCACCAAGAGGATTGATAATGGATACTACACCATCGCCATAAACAAATTTAGGACAAACACTTACGGGCAAACGTCCTTTTGCTTTCAACATACCACTCACCAATTTAGCAGCGGCGAGTTGGGTTTCTTCTGCTTCATCATAAGCAACAATAACACCATTTAAGTCGCAGAAATTTTTAAGCGCATAAGGGTTACCAAATAGAACAGTCATGGAATTTTGATTTCCCGAAAGAGCCTTGACCACCTCAATTTCCTGTTCATCCAATCCAAAATTTTGCGTGGGATAACCTGTCATATTATGAACGCCAATTATAACAGCCTGATAATTTTTATATTTTCTTTTAAGATCGGCTAATTTGTCCGCTGAATAGGTGGAAGCATAATCGAATTCAGCAACACCATTTTTCTTTAACTGAGCCATAAAGGTATTTTCCGAAGAAGTCCCCACCCCGATATAAACAACCCGGTCCCAAGCATTGCGTTTTACTTTGTCCAATACGGCAAAAGGATCATTTAATAGTGTTAGCGCATTCTCCGCAATTTGTTGTCGTAATGGAGGTACGAGTTGATTCAAATCCAGATTGATATTCGTTGTATCAATCTCTTTCCATTCAGCCAAACCGGCCTGGAATTTGGCATGTAATACTTTCCGCACACTGTATTCTAATCTCTCCTTTGAAATTTTGCCTTTCTTGAGGGCTTTATTAATTCGTTCAATGGCGGCGTCAACATCTTGCGAAAAAAGCAATACGTCATTTCCGGCTTCGAACGCCTTCAGATCTACTTCACCGGGTTCAAAATATTTAGCGACCCCTTGCATATTGAGCGCATCCGTAAAAATCAATCCTTCAAACCGAAGATCATTTCGCAGTGTCTTACTGATGGTGTTATAGGATAAAGTAGTCGGTAATTTTTCATTCTTTTCAAGCGCCGGAACCTTTAAATGGGCAATCATGACCGATTGAATTCCATGATTTATCAAATGTCGAAATGGAAAAAATTCAAGATCTTCCAGTTCTTTGATGGATTTGTTGATTTCGGGTAAATCTTTATGTGAATCTACATCCGTATCGCCGTGCCCGGGAAAATGTTTTGCGCAGGCCATGACACCGTTATCTTGTAAGCCTTGCATGTATTGCAACGCATAGTTGGCAACTTTAAATTTATTTTCGCCAAAAGACCTAAAATTAATGACCGGATTGGCAGGATTATTATTGACATCTGCAACCGGGGCAAAATTGATATGCACCCCCATTCGACGACATTGAGCAGCGACTGCAGCACCTAATTTATACACGACACCGGAATCCTTCATGGCTCCCATCATTATTTGACGGGGGAAGTCCTTGACACCTTTGAGCCTCATACCCAACCCCCACTCCGCATCCATCGCAATCAACAGGGGCACATTCGATGTTTTTTGATATTCGTTGGTCAAAAGTGCCTGTGCTTGTGGAGTGCCTTGCATAAAAATAAGTCCCCCGATTCCATACAAACGAATGAGGGAATCAATCGAAGACTGATTATATTTTTCCCCACCACTGTATGCAGCCACCATAATCAATTGGGCAATTCGTTGTTCTTGTGTGAGTTTTTGATAAACACTATCTACCCAACGATTTTCGGGTGACAGTAAGGCAGGCAATTTTGAGATGCGGTTGGCATCCTGCGCAAAAGCAAAATCACCGATAAAAAGCATCCAGGTGAGGAGAAAAAAGAAGAATCGCATGTAGCTTCAAAAGTAAACTCTGTCGATTGAATTGCCTATGCCTGAGGAGTCAATCTGCTCAGGGAATCTTTGGTTTAACATTCACTTAAAACAAAAAACAGGGAATGACTTACATTTGTTGTTGTCGCTCACTCACAAAGTTTGTTTGCGATACGTCTAAAACAAAAAATACAATGAAAAAGTTCCTATTCATGTCCTGTCTGATGGCATCCCTCATGCAGGTATCCGCTCAAAAGAGTTTACGAAAAACAGAACCGCAATTTGGTAAAAATATTATCGCCTTTGCGCCGGTTCAACTGATGTCGAACAACCATGTTGGTGTTGGACTGAGTTATGAAAGAATCATGACCCCTTATATCGGCTTACGTTTACCCGTGATGTTTGGAATCAACTCCGAATACATCAATGTAGGTATTGAAGCAAAATTATATCCTACCCGAAACAATGGAGCGGTAAAATATGCAATTGCTCCTATGTTAATGTTCGGCACCGGTAAAAGAACACGAACCGAATATCTTTACAATCCCGCTCTTGGATACAGTGAATTGATTACTATTGAAACCCCACGAACCCACGTAGGCTTTTTATTGAATCAATCATTCAATTTTACGATAATGAAAAATTTCTATATTGGAATAGATGGAGGCCTTGGTATGAATTATTATGATTCTGAGGTGACGAATAACTCAGGTAGCAATGCGAAAATATCCGTTGCCGCTCAGTTGCATTTTTCGCTGGGTTATCGTTTTTAAGTTAAATAGGGCGTGCTGATTATCTCATAGGCGCTTCAAATTCAAGGAAGCGTTTATGGGATATACTGTACAGCCCTTGGACGATGACGCGGAATTTGAAGATGCATGTGAGAAGTGAAAATCAGAAAAAAACTGCACGCTTATTGAGGTGATATGAAAAATTATTGTGCATATAAATGAACGAAAATTACTCCATCATGTACTGGAATC
>DAIRSC010000007.1:0-21186 GCA_036804585.1 Chitinophagaceae bacterium | reverse complement strand
AAGTATAAAATGCGCCAGTACTGTCAACATAAAGGCGGCAAATATACTTCATGAATCACGAAAATGCTTGTTTCAATATGCACACATACAATTTGTATCCCGAAATAAGGCATTGCCATAGTGCCAATTTCCAAGGGAAGATGATTTTTAATCACAATTTCTCTCTCTTGCTGTAAAAGTTGTAAATCAATAGATGATGTATTATTTTTTTCACGCTCACTTGTAGTTCTAACAGAGTAAAGTCAGACGGTGTTTTCCTAGGTCGGCATAGGTAACATTCTTGTTTTCCACCTTTTGTCTTAAAACAAAAGGTGGAGCCAAAAATTCAAGGCTGTTGCTCTTAAGGCTAAAAAATTCTCATCGAGCGGCCTACTTCCGAAACTTGCCTTCGCCTTGGCTTCGGCTTCGAACAGCCGGAAGCAGGCTACGCCCGATTTCAAATTTTTCTTAACGCCTCAAGAGCAAAGACCGAAAATGGCCATGCTATGATATTAGTTTTTGCTAACGACTAGAGTTGGATGATGTTTGCTTGAGTCGCACCTCAGTGTTGAATCGGTATAATACAGATTCTAGACTATCATCCTGCACATGGGTTGAGCAGGTGGACCGCGTGAGGGATGGAAGTGAAAAGCCCGACAGCGCCGATATAAGGCGCTAAGGCTTGTAACGAACAGCCCGACCCGACGCAGGAGGGGCACGCCCTTAAAACCCTGCGTACGATAATAATTCAGGCATTAAATCGTTTCTTTACCTGTAATTTTGAATCATGGGTTTCAGGTATTTTTTTTTGGCGGTGCTAGTATGGATGGGCGTTCCTGCGTTATATGCGCAAACCACACCTATCGGCAGTTGGCTCACGCATCTATCTTCCGCACCAGCTTATACCATTGAATCGATCGGAGATCAGATTTGGTTAGGCGGATTGCAAATTCGTATTTATGATCGGGTGCAAAATGAATTCAGTACCCTCAGTAAGGTGAATGGGCTGAGTGATGTGGATGTGCGGCTGATCCGGCACGACGCCGCCTCGGGATATACCCTGGTGGTCTATGCCAACAGCAATATCGACCTTGTTTACGAAGGAGCCGTATTTAATATGCCTGATTTAAAAAACTACAACATCACCGGAAGTAAAGTCGTGAATAATGTTTTTTTTAAAAACCAATTCATGTACTTAGCCACCGATTTTGGTATCGTGGTCCTCAATCCGCTGAAACGCGAAATCAAGGAGACCTATACCTTGCAGGCCGATGCAAAAGTACTGGAAATTAAAGACCTGAGTGTGAACAATGGGCAGTTCTATGCGGCCACTCCTCAGGGCATTTATATCGCAGATGAAAACAATCCGGTGCTTCAAAATTTTGCCAACTGGAGTTTACTGATGAACAACAACGCGCAACACCTGCTGGCACACGAAGGACAATTATATTTTGCCGGAACGGATAGCCTGTTTCGTATTCAAGGGAATACCGCTGAATTTATTTACAGGGCCGAATCCACCATACGACGCATGAGAAGTGGTTTGTACGATTTTTATCTGTGTGAATCGAACGATGCGATTCGCGAAATAAGTATGTTTAATGCACAAGGAATCAAAATCGATTCAATGTCGGCCGATATCAATCCGCGCGATGTGGTAGAGATAAACAGTGCAGAAATATGGCAGGCCGATTTCTGGGAAGGCATGGTTCAACTCAAAAACCGCAAACAAAAAAATCTGGTTAAAACCAACGAAATATATTCCAATGTAACCTATAACCTCAGTACCTATGGCGATGCCATGTATGTAAGTGGAGGCGGTGAAAAAGAATGGATTTTAACCTATAATTCATCAGGTTTTTATCGTTATCAGGATGGTACCTGGACCAACTACAATCGGATGAATGGAACCAGTGGTATGGACTCTATCCTGGATGTGATGGATATAGCGGTTGACCCCAGTAATCAATATATCTACGCCGCCAGTTACGGAGGAGGCCTGTTGGAAATACATCCGGATAATACCCATGTCTTGTATCGCAATACCCCTTATATCCAGAGTCAGGTGGGGAATCCGAATGGGTATATCATTGCCGGCCTGACCATGGACCGCAATAATAATTTGTGGTTATCGAACTATGCTGCAATTGATCAATTGGTGGTGAAGAAAAAAGATGGATCGTGGCAGAAATTTTCTTTTCCTTACAGTACCAGCGAACGGGCAGCCAGTCAGATTGTGATTGATGATGCTAATCAGAAGTGGTTGATGGCTCCCAGGGGAATTGGCATTTTTGTGTTGAACGATAATAATACCATTGATAATAAAGCCGATGATAAGATCACGAAAATCAATAAGGGCAGTGGTTTGGGAAATTTACCAAGCAATGAAGTGTATTGTATTGAAAAAGATAAAGACGGTAAAATATGGGTAGGCACCGCAGATGGGATTGCCATTTTTAACTGCCCCGAATCCATTTTTAGTAACAATGGATGTGAGGCCGAACTGAAAATTGTGAAGTATGATTTAAATGCAGGGTTACTGTTTCAGCGCGAAGCGGTTAATACCATTGCGGTGGATGGGGCCAATAATAAATGGGTTGGAACGAATAATGGGGTATGGCTGATTAGCGATGATGCTGAAAAAATTATTCAACGTTTTACAAAAGAGAATAGCCCATTGCCGACCAATGAAATAAGAAAAATAAAAGTACACCCACGCACAGGAGAAGTATTTATCGCTACAACGATGGGCCTGGTATCCTGGAGGGGCAATGCAACAGATGGCGCTGAGAGCAATGATCAGTTATTGGTGTTTCCAAATCCGGTGCCATCAGATTATGTAGGCACCATTGCCATAACCGGGTTGGTCGCTAATGCCGATGTAAGAATCACGGATATTTCGGGTCAACTGGTGTATCGTACCAAGGCGCAGGGCGGTCAGGCGGTATGGAACGGAAAAAACTATACCGGGCAAAAGCCCCGTTCAGGTGTGTATTATGTATTTGTCACAAACGAAGATGGCAGCGAAACCAAAGCCGGCAAGTTTATATTTAACGAGTAGAAGACTGAATGATAAAGCCATCATTTGATTGCCTATGGTGTTATGGGTTAATTCGAATAGTCCCAGGGCTTCCATGAGTAGCGGGATATACATCTCAAATCTTCCACGAAAACTTTTTTTGAGTCTGTACCAATTACCTATCGGATTTTGTTTGGAGCATCTTCGTGCCTCTATAATTCCTACTTTGATTGGTTTTTGTTTGTCGACACTTTCCAATTTCATCCAGTCGCCGGGTTGACGTAGCATCTGGTGTAAAAATCATTGATACAGCTCAAACGATAATGCAACACTGTTTGATCAACGGTTCAAACCAGAATTTTGTCAGCATTTTTTCTACCACATGCATGGTGTATTCACTGCTGAGTGGGGTGTTTTATAAGCAAGGGTTTGCTTATTGCTGCCAATGTTGTATTTCATTTTTGAGGGTTTAAAACCACAGCCAATACGATCCCGGAGAAATCCGTTTCTCTATTCGCGGAAAGTATTATTTTAGCAGAGTATGAATAGCTTCGAAATATATGGCGGCAATCCACTCAATGGAGAGGTTCAGCCTCAAGGGGCCAAAAATGAAGCCTTGCAGGTTATTGCAGCTACCTTGCTCACGCCACACAAGGTATTGATCCGAAATATTCCGGACATTGTAGACGTCAGGATGTTGATTGAATTGATGCAAGATCTGGGCGTAGAGGTCGAAAAAATTACCCCGAACGAATATGCTTTTGAAGCTAAAAACATCAATCTGGAATACCTGATCAGTCCTGAATACAAAAAAAAATCCGGTAAATTAAGAGGAGCGGTCATGCTCGCTGGTCCATTACTGGCTCGATTTAAAAAAGCCTATATTCCTCAACCCGGCGGGGATAAAATTGGCCGCCGACGTTTGGATACCCATATTTTGGGTTTTGAAAAATTGGGTGCAAAGTATCATTATCATGAAGAGGAACATTTTTTTCAACTGGAAGCTGATCAGTTGACCGGTACTTATATGTTGCTCGATGAACCTTCTGTAACCGGTACTGCAAATATTTTGATGGCAGCCATTGTGGCGAAGGGAAAAACTCGGATTTATAACGCCGCTTGTGAACCTTACTTACAACAACTCTGCCGGATGCTGAATCGTATGGGCGCGCATATTACAGGCATTGGCTCCAATTTACTTACGGTTTATGGGGTGGATCCTGAAAGTTTTATGGGTTGCGACCATAAAATTCTGGCAGATATGATTGAGGTCGGTTCATTTATCGGATTGGCTGCTATGACCGGAGGCGATATCTGGATACGAAATTGCAACATCAAATACCTCGGATGTATTCCGGATACTTTCCAGCGACTGGGTATCGAAATGGAAATGAAAAAGGATGATATTCATATTCCGGCACAAGAGCATTATCGTATTAAACGATTTATTGGCGGAGATATCCTGACTATTTATGATCATCCTTGGCCGGGCTTTACGCCTGATTTGTTGAGTATTGCCCTGGTGGTAGCTACACAGGCGAAGGGGACGGTCCTGTTTCACCAAAAGATGTTCGAAAGCCGTTTGTTTTTTACCGATAAGCTCATTGATATGGGCGCACAAATTGTCCTTTGTGATCCGCATCGGGCTGTCGTGGTGGGTTTGGATAAAACCTTTCCGTTGAGAGGCAATACGATGTCGTCGCCTGATATTCGTGCGGGACTGGCCCTTCTGATTGCGGCACTGTCGGCACAAGGAAAAAGTGTGATTCAGAACATCGAACAAATTGATCGGGGATATCAGTACATCGATACCCGTTTACAAAATTTAGGGGCTAAGATTCGTCGAATAGATTAGTATAACTTTTTAAGGGGCGTTTTGCACGATATCGAACCATACTATAACTGGCGCCATTTATATACCGCTGAAGAGGATGAGCAGTCACCTTTTTACGGGAGAGTATATAGTGAGTTTGAATTTTCCAATACGGTGTATAATTATTATATCCATCCACAATGGGATGAAATTGGTTCGCGCACTTTGTATATTAAAATACTATTTGCTGACTATGACGAAAATTATGCCATCATCGAATTCATTGGGGAGTGGAATGATGCCATTGAAAATGATATTCAAACCTTGAAACGAAATATCATTGACCTCTTAATTGATAAAAAAATTTACAAGTTTATTCTCATTGGGGAAAATGTTTTAACCTTTCACAGTGATGGAGATGATTACTACGAAGAGTGGTATCAGGATGTGGCAGATGAAGGTGGTTGGATCGTGGCGCTGAATATGCACGTACAGGTGCAGGATGATTTTAGAAAGGCCCGCATCACCCATTACCTCACTTGTATGGAAGATGAAAACTGGCGCACCCTCAAACCCGAACATCTTTTTTTGAAAATCGACAATGTGATGATTCGTTAATGCGTCGATGCAGCAAAGGTTGGATAGGCATTTCGAAGAATATCAATTCAGCAAACCTTTCCCGACCTTTACGAATTCTATATTCCTATATAGGGGCTGCTGGTTAACGCGAAAGTATTTGTTATCATTACATTCAGGGGTGAATTTCGCTTTTTTAAATGAACGGTAATTTCTTATTTCACATCAATATGCTTGCAGTTCATTTCTTGATTTTCACTTATCACCTGCATCTTCAACTTTGGCGTCATCGTCCAAGGGCCGTCCCGGGCTACCCCTCGAACGCTTCCTTGAATTTGAAGTGCCTCTGAGATAATCAGCAAGTCCTGCTTTGAGTTAGAGAAAATTTTCCGATCGGTTTTTGATAAAAATCAGTAAGGCTGTGCAGTAAAGGATATCCTCTTCATCAAGAATCTTCCTATCTTGCCCTCATTACTCGTAAGGACCATGCCAACTGATTTGTCTATTTGGGAAAGAAATCATTTTACACAGTTTGATATCATCATCATTGGGAGCGGTATTGTTGGTTTGTGCACCGCCTACTATTTATCCGTATCTTATCCCGAAAAGCGCATCATCATTCTGGAAAGAGGATTAATACCCAGCGGGGCCAGCACAAAAAATGCCGGATTCGCTTGTATGGGTTCGCTCACAGAATTGCTCGATGATTTACAACACATGCCCGAACAAGCAGTGGTTGATTTGTTTGAGATGCGTCGTCAGGGTTTGACCAGATTACAATCAATTCTTGGCAAGGATGCTATGGGCTATCAACAAAATGGAAGTTATGAATTAATCATGTCCGATGAAATGGAGGCCTTGGACTATTTAGATCGTTGTAATTTATTGCTCAAGGAATTACTCCACGCCGACGCTTTTTCTTTGTGTAATCATTTGATACCCTCATTCGGATTTAAAGGTGTGGAAGCAATGGTACAAAACCTTTGTGAGGCAGAAATAGATACCGGTCAAATGATGTCAGCTCTGATTGGAATGGTTACAAAAAATGGGGTGCAGATTAAAACGGGAAGTGATGTATCATATTTTGAAGAGCATGAAAACGGTGTGGAACTTGTCCTGAAAAATCCATTGGATGCTTCGCATTTTAAAATGCAGGCCGATCATCTTTTCGTATGCAACAATGCCTTCGCTAAAAAGTTATTGCCCGAAGCAGATATCGCACCGGGTCGTGGACAAGTGCTTATTACTCAGCCGATAAACGGACTCCGTTTTAAGGGTATTTTTCATCTACACAAAGGTTATTATTATTTTCGGGAGTATCAAAACCGGGTTTTACTGGGCGGCGGAAGGCATAAGGATTTTGAAGGAGAAACAACTTGCGAATTCGGTCTTCACCCACAGCTACAAAATGATTTGGATGAAATGCTTCGCCATTTGATTTTGCCCGATCAGGCGTTTGAAATTGATATACGCTGGTCGGGGATCATGGCATTCGGGCCCAACAAAAAACCCATCGTTGAACAATATAGTTCGCGCATTTTTGCAGGCGTTCGTATGGGCGGAATGGGCGTGGCCATCGGGTCGCAAGTGGCTTTCCAACTCAGCGAAATGTATCGAAAAAACCGGGCTTAAAAATTGTAACCAATATTGATGCCGAGTAAACGGAAGCCTAATCCTGTTCGACTAATATCCGTATCGATTCCTTCCTGATTCCAACTCAGGGTTTTTGCGTTGGAAATGATCGGTTCAATATTGCTTGAAATAATCGCACGTTCAAATTCATTGATGTTGTTTACAGGAAGTGTTGATTTAAGTTGTGCTTTATTATATCCAAACCAGGGCCCTGCAAACCAAAAATCAATGCTGAGGTGTTTTTTAGTCAGTACTTGTAACCCCAATAGAATGCCACCTCCAAAATGGTTTTCTCTCAATGTGGCTTTCCCGGTGCGTTGTACCACCGAATTATTTTCGTAGTATTTGAAATCGAAACGGATTTGATCGCGGTTGTATCTAAAAAAGGGCGCAAGGTATAATCCTTTGGGGGCCTTCTTTTTAAAGTACAATCGAAATTCTGGGGTGATACTCAATCTACTCAGTACAGCACTACGATACATATCGGCGGTACTTGGACTGATACCGGAATTAGCAGCATTATCAGCGGCCAGATCAAACAATTTTAAACTGGATTGTGGGCGGTAAATCACACCGATGGCCAGACTCATATTTCGCCTTACCTTGGATTCATATTGCACCCCGAGCGACTTGAACATCAAACTGCTCAAGTTGATTTTTACCACATTGGAGGGATAAACAAATTCCTTTTTTTTGCGTTTGTCCTTGTCTACTTGATATCGTTGAGCGTTGGATTGAAGGGCAAGGCTACAAAGAAGAGCCAGCATGAAAAATCGCATAATCGTTTCTTTATGCGAATATACGTGATTCGACCTCTGTAAAACAGTGATTGCAAGCTGTAAATTCTCGAATGAAGAAAATGTAGGGGCTATGCAGCTTTTAGCCAAATGGTCTAAGCAAAAGGTACATGAGGTGCATTGAATTGCGCCGTTCTTAATCGGCGGCAAAAAATTCAGGAAAGGAGCGCAACATTTTTTCGCTGTTTTGTCGGTTCAACAACAGAAAATCACGGTCGTTCCAATATGCGAAAAAGGAATCAAAATCATATTCTTCATTTCCAAGTTTGATGGCAGCTTTAGATCCTTTATCAGGCGGCCGAAAGTAGATCACTAATTTGTCAGGTGATTTTCCCTGACGTTTTACGATAACAGTTGCCAATTGATGGCCATGTTGAATGATCGTATCTTTCAGGCGGTTTTGATTTTCAAATCCGGTACAGAAAATGCCATCCAGTAAACGTACATAGGATTCCACTCTTTTGAGATTTACTGGTCCAGCGGGATTTTGATTTCCACGTACTGTTTTTTGCAAAGCATCTAATTCAAAGGAATAGTGAAGGGAATCTTTATAACTCACTTTTACTTGTTCGATTGCTGCGTTCTGATACATGATTTTCCGATCGCGCCAGTCACTTAAAGCGGTAAAATAACGGATGCCTAAAAAGGTATTTTGTAAAGGCAATTTAACGATATAAGGTTGTTGTGCGCCATCTTGCAGCATATAAGTCACATTGCCCTCACCGGGTTCACGCGCCACATAAAAGGCATGCGTTTTTTCTTCCCTTTCATATACTTCAATTTTTGTACTATTCGTACTTAGTTTAGTGATGGCGTAATCGTGATAAGAATTCGGTACGGGCTGTTCGGCTTTCTGATGTAAAAGGGCATCCATTAAAAATTCGACAGCATCTTTTCTTGCCCGGAAACTATCATTGACCACCCAACCATCTGCACTTCTTTTTAAAGTGATGCGCTCATCTCTTTTACTCACCAAAAAAAGTGCTGTAACCCGACTGCTATCTTTTATTCGGAAATTAGCTTCTTTTTCGTCGAAGAGTTCCGCTTCTTTACGGAAAACAATAAAATACGTGGCGATGGCTGTCCCGAGTAATAAAAGTCCATAAATCCAATTTCTCTTCATGGCGTAAAAGTACTTCAAAAGCCAAACTTCTGAATGACTGCTTTAGGAATCTAGCGGATAAAAAAACCGACTTAACCCCAAATTTTGCAACAATGGTTTGATGACTCATTGAAATGGGTGCTTTGCTCATCACAATCACCTCATTGATTTAAAAAAGAAACAGCCCACCGTTGAGATGAGCTGATTTCCGTTCATACAGGGTGATGGAATTGGCATCGCTTTCACGCAGGTATGATTTGTGTAAACCCTATTTTATTTACATGGTTACTATTTATCGAATCACGCGTATTGCCATCCATTGCTTACAGTCCAATCATTTCTACTTTACGGGTCAGGGTTCCTTGCTCCGTATACAACATATTTGCAATTTCAGTATTATAATTCCCTACACAATGGCCCAGATGGACGAATCTATATTGGCAATTTTGGGGCAGATTTGAAACAAATGAGCGTTATTGATCACCCAGACTCCAAGGGTGCCGGGGCAGGATTTTGTCGCAAATGTTTCCGGTTAGATGATACCACTATATTTGCATTTGGTTCCCTACCCGGCCTCCCGGATTTTAACCTGTGTGCAGCGAGTGGGATCTGCTGGCCCTTAAGCCAGAGTGAGAGCGAAGTGCAGAGTGCGGAGTGGGTGGTATATCCAAATCCGAGTAGTACCGTTTTTATCGTTCAAAATAAACAAGGCAAAAAGAAGGAATTGTTTAATGTACAGGGTGAGTTACTTTTTTCTACAAAAGAAGATGTCATTGATGTAAAATCGTATGCCAAGGGCATGTATTATCTTCGGGTGGAGGGTCAGGTGAAAAAGGTGGTGGTGGAGTGACCACAAAAACACAGAATTCAAGGAAGGCGCTGATGTAGGTAAATCAATAATATATGTTCACGGCAGAAAACGGACAATTGCATGGGCTAACTGGTGGGCTAAAAAAAACAAAACCCATGACCGAAGTGCAGCATATTCAGAACGACCAACACTGCCATACCTCGTTTTCATCAAATGCACAAAACCATTCTGTGGTCTCTGAGCCTTCAGCGTATTCAGCGGTTCAGACAACTGGCACGAGCATGATTCCAAATGCGTTGCATCCCGAAACGGAGAGGCTGGGGGGACAGAATGGTAGAATACATGGAGAAAAATGATTAATTTAGAACTTGGCAATAGAATCAGTGCCCATCTTAAAATCTTCATCATCCGTGATTCAGACAATAAGCACAAGCAAAATTCCAATATCGCAGAGTCCCGAAGCGAGAGACTATGCGAGGACAGAAGAGATGATATTTACACAGCCCGAAGTATGGACGTTTACATTGTACGCCTACGAAAAATGATTGCCAATAGTCAATCCTTGTGTATCGAAAACTTATATGGGAGTGGTCATCGAATCACCCGTTGCAAAAACCATGAAGAAAACGACGCTCGGCCCGAAAAGCAAGAGAGCCTGATTCCATAGACCGTTCACTCAAAGGCCCTCTTGGGGAAATTGAGGAAAATACTGCTGCATAAAATTTCGCATATCCAGAGATACGCCCTGACCATTATATTTTTCAATGTTATACCACTGCAAATCTTTTTTATCAAAATACGAAAGACACTCCGTACCGATGTCCAACTTATAATCCAGATGTTTATAACCGGGTACAAAATAGCCGGGGTAATACCAACGAAGTCCGTTGTCGTGACAAACCTGAATTTGTAAATAAATCATGTATTTGCCCAGGCTGCAAGTTCTGTAGGCAGGGTGATAAAAAGCGCTAATACCCTCAGCGCTATTTGCCCCAATATCGAAATAGGAGGAAGCGATTAAGTGATTATTGTGAATGATGCTGATTTCGTAAGTATTAAATAAATCCTGCTCACCAAGACCATAACCCAATAAAAGTTGATGCACTGAGGAGGATACCAGAAAAGGAATGCCTTTTTGATATTGCCTGTATAACCATTCGTGTTCCGGAGTAATGCGGGCCTGTTGAAAACGGATTTGAAAAGCCTGATTCCGTTTACGCAATTTTTGGATGGTTTTACCTTCCCGGTATTGGTTTAAATCATTGCGTAGCCAGATAGCAGGATAAATTCTTTCATCAAACAAAACATAATCGGTCGTAAATAATGACTGACCCATACGATACCATCCCTGCGCCAATAAATGATCTAATTCTTCCGGCAGAATCTGTTCGGGATAGTAGAATTCTTCTAGCATGAAATCAATTTGCAAAATAACTAGATTTAGAGTCAGTTGCAAGAGACAATTTGAAGTATTGTAAAGTGCTTATGAAACAATCATGGTGATTCATTTTGTTGATCAGGTTACAAATTCATCCAGTCAACTTCTTCTGCCGCTTTGTCTTGTTGCTCATCCAAGAGAGCTTCTGATAAACAGGCTTAGTAATCAGCATAGCTATGTCATCCATTCAAATAAAAATCAGTCCGTTCCTAAATATATCGGGCTGCTTCAAAGTGCCGAAATTATATTTACCGCGCAACCCGTTTTTATGAAAAAGCTCACTATCCTGATTTTGTTGTTTATTCCTTTGGTTTTTTGGTCGCAAATGGAGTCACTCCGCATGAACACCTTCATTTCACGGATGGAAACCTATGATAAAATGTGGCTGACGGCTTGTTTTATGAAGAATGTTGAAATTGTTTATCAGCAAAGCTCAGGGTATATCGACTATGCCAAAAAGCGTGAAGCCAATGTCTACAGTCAGTACCGTATCGGAAGTATTTCAAAAACGTTTACGGCAGTGATGGTGCTTCAACTTATGGAGGAAGGAAAACTGAAGCCCGACTCCCGACTGAGTCAATTTTATCCCAGCTTGCCCAATAGTCAGGAAATTACGATGATGCATTTACTCAAGCATCGGAGTGGGCTGCATAATTTCACGGCCAATCCCGGTTATCCGGCCATCATGGAGAAACCTATTTCAGATGAGGCATTGATTGCGCTCTTTGAAAAAGATGCATCGGATTTTAAACCCGGAAGCAAGATGGAGTATAGTAATACCAACTACGTATTATTGTCGATGATCATCGAAAAGGTGACCAAAAGTACCTATCAGAAAGAATTGATTAAACGCATTTGTGCCAAAGCCGGGCTTGCCGATACCCGCGTTGGAACCCCTATTGATCCTTCGTACAACCAGGCCCTGAGTTACGACTTTAACGGGAAGTGGGTACTTGCGAGTCAAACAGATCCTTCTATTCCCAAAGGGGCCGGAGCTATTGTGAGTACTGCCAAAGATTAGTGTTTGTTTGTAAGCGCCCTCATGCATGGCAAATAGATGAAAAAAGAAAGTTTGGAAATGATGCGAACCCTGGAGGATGGGATGGGTTGCGGTATTTTTGAATTACCTTTTTACGATCGGAAAGCCTTGGGGCACAATGGAAGCATTGATGGATTTCGTTCCATGATGGCCTATTTCCCCGATGATAGTGTATCGTTTTGTGTATTAAGCAATGCGGTCAACGATAAGCTGAATACTGCAGTGCTTGGTTTACTCAAACTCTACTATGGAAAACCCTTTGATATACCCACCTACGAGCAGGCAACCCGAAGTCCGGAGGTGATGCGCGACTATGCCGGTAAATACCGGAACGAAAAGGTGGGCATGTTTATCGAAATAAAAAAGGACAATGACCAACTATTTGCACAGGCAGAAGGACAGGCCATGATTCCGTTAACGAAGATTTCCGCTGAAACATACGAATTCAAGACGGCGGGCATCGTGATCGAATTTATGAAAGAGGGCAATGGATATATTCCGGCGTTTATTTTAAAACAAAACGGCGTTGAATTATCATTTTTGAAACAATAATATCCGTATGAAACATTTGTTATTTTTTATCAGCAGTACAATCTTATCCTTATGGATGGCAGCCTCCGCAAGTGCGGCAACCCTCAAAGGACGAATCACTGATTCTCAAGGCGAGCCTTTGCCTTTCGCATCGCTTTATTTGAAAGGGACTACCAAAGGCACCACCAGTAATATAGATGGGTATTATCAATTGGAGTTACCGGTGGGTGATGTTGTGCTGATTTGTCAATATGTGGGTTATCAAAAGCAGGAACTTAAATTAAAAATTGCAGACGGAACAAACACCAAAAATATCCAGCTTCTGCCCAATGAAAAAATCTTGGATGGAGTAAAAATTAAGAGTGGTGAAAATCCGGCCATAGCAATCATTAAAAAAGCCATCAAAAAAAGATCCTTTTATAATACACAAATCGACCATTATCGGGCCAATGCGTATATCAAAGGGAATTTTAAATTGGAACAAGTACCCAAGGACGGCATGATTTATGCGCTTATGGGTGGGGGCGGTGATGATGCTAAAGATGAGATGGACAAGGCCAAAGGCATTTTAATTTTATCAGAAACGTTCAGTGAAATATCCTACCGACGACCTGATAAGATGAAGGTGAAGGTGATTAGCTCCAGGGTTTCCGGCAATCAGGACGACTATGGTTTTTCTGATCCTATGCAAATCAATTTATATGAAAACAATGTACAGATTAGCGAGCAGTTGAGTCCGCGTGGATTTGTATCGCCTATTGCTGATGCAGCCCTGCTCAGTTATAAATATGAGTTATTGAGTGCTTACATGGATGATGGCAAACTGGTGAACCGAATTAAAGTGATTCCCCGCCGGAAATTTGAACCCCTGTTTTCGGGCATTATTGATATCATTGAAAATGAATGGCGTTTACACAGTGTAGACCTGACTGCAGATAAGGATCATCAACTGGATGTTGTAGATACGATGAAAATTAAACAGGTTTTTATACCTGTTGGTGATGCCATGATGGTAAAAGATCAAAGCTTTTTGATCAAATTAAAAATCATGGGCTTTGGCATTGTCGGGAATTATGTCAATGTGTTTTCCGATTATGTGATCGATCAGGATAATCGCAAAGACTTCAACCGGTTTGTGAAAGAATATGAATCCGAAGCCAACAAACGCAGTGTGGCCTATTGGGATATCATTCGTCCGGTGCCTTTGAGTCAGGAAGAAAAGGAGGACTATATTAAAAAAGACAGTATCGCTAAGGTAGAGGAAGCTAAAAAAGATAGTTTGCCGCCTAACAAAAACAGCCTGCAAAGCATTGTATTTAACGGATATACGCAACGCTTTAACAGGAAGACCCGCCTCTTTACTTCATCCCTGATTGGTTTTCGGAATTTTAACTGGAATACCGCCGAAGGCTTGAATTATACGTATAGTGTGGGAATTACAAAACGAGTGGATGAAGACCATCGTTGGAATGCCAATTTAAGAATGCGTTATGGAGTGAGTAATCAGCAGTTCAATGCCCGTTTAAATACCCAATATCATTTTGGAAAAACCAATAAATCAACCCTTCGATTGAGTGGCGGCCGATATGTATTTCAATACAACTATGCGGGTCCGGTAAATCCACTCATCAATTCGGCTTACACCCTATTTTATGGCCGAAATTATATGAAGATTTATCAGGCCTGGTTTGGAGAGTTTTCACACAGCTACCGACATATTAGCGGGCTAAGTATACAAAATGGTCTATCGGTTCAGGATCGGTATGGCTTGGCGAATACCAATTTATTTTCATTCCGAAAAAATGAAGTTCAGTTCACACCCAACTATCCGGTAGAAATTCGGAACAGTTACGAAGAAAGACATCAGGCTTTATTATATCGTTTTGGAATGGAATATCAGCCCGGTCGAAAGTATATCAAATATCCTGATCGTATAGCGGCTACGCACTCGCACTATCCAATTTTTGGTGCGGCATTTACATGGGGTATGCCATTTGTTTTCAGCGATGTGGATTATGGAAAATGGCAGCTCAGTATGCGCGACGATATGCAGCTAAATTTGTGGGGAACTTTTGAATATCGAATAGCCGCCGGAGGATTTTTGTGGAACAATAGAAGTTATACCCCTGATTACACGCATTTTAATGGAAATCAAATTATGTTGGCTTCTCCATACCTCTATAGTTTTCATGTTTCGCCCTATTATTTAAATAGTAATACCCAGGAAATTTACGGCTTGCTCCATGCTGAACATCACTTTAAAGGACTCCTCACGAACAAAATTCCTTTGTTTCGCCGTTTAAAATATTATCTCGTCGCATCGACGAATATGTATTACGTAAATCAGGATAACAACTACATGGAGCTTTGTGTGGGACTGGAAAATATCGGGTATAAAATTTTCCGGATTGTTCGCGTGGACGGGGTGGTGGGTTATAACAATTTTAAAAATCCGGTTTATGGTGTGCGTATTGGTATATCCGGAGGTGTGTTTGGTTTCGATAGTGCAGATGATTAATGAAGGTAGGGGCTTATGTCGATTTAACTCTGTGACGCGACTCAAGAAAACACCATTTAAGTTTAGCCATAAGAGCAACAGCCTTGACTTTTTGGCTCCACCTTTTGTGTCAAGACAAAAGGTGGAAAACAAGAATATTACCAATGTCCGACTTAGTAAAAATGGTCTGATTTTACTCAGTTAGAATTACTGACGATGGTCAAAAAAATAATACGTCATATATTGATTTGCAATTTTTTACAGCAAGTTAGAGAGAATGTAAATCTGTAATAGTTCAAAAGGAGGCTATCGACTCATTCTATTAAACACATTTATCATCGGCATTTACAATCCTAAAAGGATTTGACTATTTTAGAATTACAATTTGTATTACAAAATCTCCATGCGGATTTGCAGGTTTGTTTGTAGATTTGATGACCTCTTTTATGCTTACAGATACATTTAACCGGAATCATCATTATCTGCGTATTTCGCTGACGGATGTGTGTAATTTTCGTTGTTTGTACTGTATGCCGGAAGATGCACAGTTTATGCCTTCGGCCCGATTGATGTCGGCAGATGAAATTGAGCAGATCGCCCGGATTTTTGTTGCACAAGGTGTAGATAAAATTCGTTTAACAGGCGGAGAACCCCTGGTCAGAAAGGACGCGGCTGATATCATGCGTCGCTTGGGGAAATTGCCCGTTGAGTTGACCATGACCACCAATGGCATGTTGTTACATCAATATGTTGAAGTGATGCAGGAAGCCGGAATGACTTCTGTAAATATCAGTTTGGATACCCTGCAATCGCAGAAGTTTTTGCAGATCACCAAACGTGATGCTTTTTATCAGGTTCGGCAAAATATTGACCTGATGCTGGAAAAAGGTTTTCGGGTCAAAGTGAATTGCGTTGCCCTCAGAGGATGGAATGATGATGAAGTGATTGATTTTGTTGGTCTGACCAAAGAACTTCCTTTACATATTCGTTTTATAGAGTTTATGCCCTTCAAAGGCAATCAGTGGGCAGGGGCTTCGGTTTATCCTTATGAGGAATTAATACAACAAATTTCAGCACAGTTCGATATCGTGAAATTAAAAGATGAATTGCATGATACCACCCGGAAGTTTATGGTGATTGGTCATGCAGGCACATTTGCGGTGATTACAACCATGAGTCAACCATTTTGCAGCGGATGTAATCGCTTACGATTAACCGCAGATGGTAAAATGAAGAACTGTTTGTTTTCGGAAAATGAATCAGATATCTTGGGCCCATTTCGCAGCGGAGAAGATATTTTGACCATCATTCAACAAAATGTACTGGATAAAAAAAAGGAAACAGGCGGGCAACTTTTACGTAAGTACGAAGACATGGATTCGGAAAAAATTGTGAATCGGAGTATGGTTCATATTGGAGGTTAATTTAATCAGGACAACATGATTACAGTGAATGAGGCACGGATAAAGATTGAACAACACACGCTTCCCTTGTCACCTGTTCTTGTGCCAATCATCGATTCTTTGGGTGCTGTATTGGCACGGGATATGGAGGCTCCCATTGATTCGCCGCCTTTTGATCAATCTGCCATGGATGGCTATGCCTTTCGATGGTCAGACTTGCAGGCTGGTTCGCATCTGGTTTTGCAAGGGGTCGTTGCAGCCGGAGACACTTCCGCAACAACTTTACTTCCGCATCATTGTTTGCGTATTTTCACCGGTGGGGCCATTCCTGAGGGGGCTGATACCGTCATCGTGCAGGAAAATTGCCGCAACGAAAATGGAAGAATTTATATGGACTTGAGTTCAACCATACAAGGCGCCAATATTCGGCCTGCTGCTTCGCAATGTAAACAAGGCACCCTCATTGCCCTAAAGGGAAGCATATTACAGGCTGGCGGGATTGGTTATTTGGCTGGATTAGGGATTGCGGAGTTGAGTATTCTGCCGAAACCAAAGGTAGGGATTATTGTCACCGGTAAAGAATTGGTTACCCCGGGAACAGCATTGCAATATGGTCAGATTTATGAAAGCAATGCCTGGATGCTGATGGCAGCTTTACGCGTAGGAGGTATTCATGTCGACCATCATACGCGGGTGGGAGATGATTTACAGGAAACCATAGAGGCCATACGTGAAGAGTTGATGCGTTGCGATGTTATTATACTTAGCGGTGGAATTTCGGTTGGCGACTATGATTTGGTCAGGGAAGCACTATTCGGTTGTGGCGTGGAAGAAATTTTTTATAAAGTGAAACAAAAACCGGGTAAGCCATTTTTTTTCGGTAAAAAATCCGGCACTCTGATTTTTGCTTTACCGGGAAATCCGGCTTCGGTGCTTACTTGTTTTTATCAATATGTTGTTCCGGCATTGCGCAAAATGCAAGGACTATCATTTGATCCACCACGTGTTCAACGTTTATTGTTGCATGACTATTTTAAAAAGGGCAGCCTCACTCATTTTTTAAAGGCCAAGGTAGATGATCATTCAGTGATGATTCTTGACGGACAGGAATCGTATAAATTAAATGCTTTCATCGAAGCGAATGCGTTAGTGATGCTGGAGCCTGATCAACAACAATTTCAAAAAGGCGATTCATTAGAAGTGTTACCATTGAATACAATCTGGAGTTCATCAAATACTGAATCATTAAAATCAGCATCCTCTTGAGTCAGATACTCTTTCTTATTTTTTTGCCGATTGTAGCCTTTCTATATAGTTCAGTTGGGCATGGCGGAGCAAGTGCTTATCTCGCCTTGATGGCTTTTCTGCAATTCGTACCCGAACACATGAAACCGATTGCCTTGTTGTTGAACATGCTTGTTTCTCTGATTGCATTTCTACTCTTTTACCGCAAAATCAAGATGCCTTGGAAACTCTTCCTGACGCTTTGTGTAAGTTCTATTCCTGCTGCTTATTGGGGTGGGAGCTTGCCCATTGAACCCCATTGGTATAAATGGATGTTAGGAGTCATTTTATTGATTCCTACCTGGCGTTTATTGCAAAATCATCAGCAAGCCGAAAGGCCGGTTCGTCTTTTTAATCCATATGCCACCCTGGGTATTGGAGCTGCCATTGGGTTTATTTCAGGGCTCATAGGTATTGGTGGAGGTATTCTCTTATCGCCGGTGCTGATTTTTTTACGATGGGCCCATTTAAAAGAAACCGCCTGCATCAGTGCCCTCTTTATTTTTGTTAATTCTGTTTCCGGGTTGATGGGTCAGCAGAAATCGTTAAAAACATTGTATAATCTTTACCAAGCTGAGTGGTTTGTATGGATGATGATTCTCGCTGTATTGGGTGCCATAAGCGGAGCATATTTTGGCGCAAATAAATTAAATACTCGTATGATGAAAATATTTTTAGCTGTAGTTTTGGCAACAGCCTCAATCAAATTATTGCTCGCATGAAAATTCAATTACGCGTTTTTGGTCCTATCACCGATGTTCTTCAAAATCAGGAGTTGGATTTGGCGGAGCAAACTGCTGTTTCTCAATTCAGGGAAATGCTGTTGCTTCAGTATCCGGCTTTAAATCAGCAAACATTTGTCATTGCAGTAAATCATAAAATGGCTGAAGCAGATTTGATATTGACAAAAGGAGATGAATTGGCCCTGCTTCCGCCTTTTTCCGGAGGTTAATGAACATACAATGAATCGGTACTTAAGACAAATCATGTTGCCTGATTTTGGATTGCAAGGCCAGCAAAAATTAAAAGCATCTGCCGCATTGGTTGTAGGTGCCGGTGGATTGGGTTGTCCGGCATTACAATATTTAAATGCTGCCGGTATTGGAACAATTGGTATTGTGGATGCTGATCGGGTGAGTGAAAATAATTTACACCGACAAATTCTTTATACGCCTAAGGATATTGGCAGATATAAGGTGGAAGCTGCCCGCGAAATACTTAGCATGCAAAACCCTGAAACACAATTTCATGTTTATCCCGAACATCTGAGCGAACAGAATGCATTGGATATCATTGCCGATTATGATATCATCCTAGATGGTACGGATCATCCGGCCTGCAGATACTTGATCGCAGATGCATGTGAAGTCAACAACAAACCCTGGGTATATGCTGCCCTTTATGCGCATGAAGGACAACTAGCGGTCATGAATCATTTACATGAGGGCATTCAATGTAATTACAGAGATGTGTTCCCCTGGTCCGAAAATCATTTGCCCCCGCCGGCTTGCCATGAAGCGGGTGTGTTAGGTGTATATACCGGCATCTTGGGGAGTATGCAGGCTGCCGAGGCCATCAAGGTGTTGACAGGATATCGGGAGGCCATGAGTAATCGTATTTTGTACATTCACTTTGGAAATTACGCATCTTACTGCATCGAAATCCGACCTGACCGCAATCGTATTCGGGTAAATGAGCAATTGTTTTACTTTCAACCCCGCGGAACACGAGATTAACTAACCTGATTATGCAAAAGAAAAAAAAGAATGTTTTTATAGAAGGACCTATCAGTTCTGAATTTATTGCACAATCCATTGCCAAACATAGTAGCCAAACAAATATTGGAGCCCATGCAATTTTTTTAGGGCAAGTGCGAAACGACAAAATGGAAGACGCAGCCGTTGTGGGAATAGAGTATAGCAGTTATCTTGAAATGGCCGATGAAATTTTTGATCAAATGCGGGAAGAAACTTTCGCCCAATTTCCATTGACCTGCATGCATATTTATCACAGCCTGGGATTGGTGAAAGCAGGAGAAATTTCTTTGTTTGTTTTTACTTCTGCCATTCACCGACGAGAAGCGCTCGATGCTTGTGACTGGATTGTAGAACGCATCAAAAAAGAAGCTCCGGTTTGGGGCAAAGAAATTTTAGATAATCAAACATATAGTTGGAAAACCAATTCTGTTACACCTTTGAATAAGAAGGTTTATATTTAAAAAGTCATGGTAGATATTACATTTAAACAATTTTCGCTGCGCAAAGCCATTGCCAAAGCCGTGGTGGAAGTTTCGGCCCAAAGCACGATTGAGGCGCTGATCAACAATCAGGTTCCGAAGGGGCAGGTATTTGAAATGGCGAAAACGGCCGGACTATTTGCCGTAAAAAAAACCAGTGATCTCATTCCCGATTGTCATCCATTACCTGTTGAATATTGTGCTGTGCATTACGACATCAAGGATTTGGAAATTCATATTCGAATGGAAGTGCATACCATCTATAAAACCGGTGTGGAGGTTGAAGCCATGCATGGTGTTTCCGTGGTGGCTCTCACGATGTACGATATGCTCAAACCGATTGATAAGGGCATTGTCATTCGGGATATTTCTTTGCAGGAAAAGGTGGGTGGAAAAACCGATTTGAAAAAGGACCTTCAAGCTGAACTCCGTGCACAGGTTATTGTATGCTCAGATACCATTTCGGCGGGTAAAAAAGAAGATCAAGCCGGGAAAAATATCATGGAGCTGCTGGAAAAATTTCAAGTGCAGATTGCGGATTATAAAATTATTCCGGATGAAAAAGAGCTTATTCAGGAACAGATCCGGCAAGCCGTTTCGAACAAAGTCAACCTGATTATTTTAACAGGAGGTACAGGTCTTTCACCGCGAGATGTTACGCCTGAGGCAGTGATTCCACTCCTGGACCGGCGACTTCCGGGTGTAGAGGAAGCCATACGGTCTTATGGTCAACAACGCACAGCCTACGCAATGTTGTCGAGAAGTGTTGCCGGAATGATTGCGCAAACATTGGTAATGTCATTGCCGGGTTCCTCACGTGGCGCTCTTGAATCGATGCAAGCCATTTTTCCGGGCATCCTGCATATATTTCAGGTGAACAAGGGGCAGCGGCACGAATAGGATAAGCTACTCCTGGGAATTAGTTGCTCACAATGTTACAATTACCGAAAAGGAAAAGTTACCGTGCATCTATTTGAGCGTTACCACCAATGCTAAAAAGACAGACGACACAGCAAGACAATGACTGAA
>DAIRSC010000006.1:0-21200 GCA_036804585.1 Chitinophagaceae bacterium | reverse complement strand
ACATCGGAATGTGGGTGAATATCCCAGATTTAAATCAGTACTTCAAACATATTAATGGAAAATTCAGATGGATACAAAAGTTACATTTCCTGTATCTTAAGCTTACCGGTTCCTGTAAACGCTTCGTTGGTGTGGTGTACGGTATCGTCCCTGAATGGCAAGGAAAAGGCACGGATGCTTATATGATTGTAGAGTGCGGTAAGGTGGTACAGCCCAATCGTCGTTACGATAAATATGAAATGCAGTGGATTGGTGATTTTAATCCTAAAATGATCAATTTAGCTCATAATCTGGAAGCCGAAGAAGTACGTCGACTGAGTACTTACCGTTATTTATTTGACCGTGACAAGGCATTTGTCCGACATCCTTTACTTTCCTGAGCCTTGACGGATTTTGGCATAATTTGCCCAGACCCCAAATTTAATATTGTGGCCAATTTCATATATTTGCCCATTTCTGTGCTACCTTGTCAGGAATGACGATGTAGCATGAATTTTGAACAGCAAAAACAACCAACGGGGTAACCGTAGCAATACTTATTTATGTTAAATTTTATTTCAAAGCTTTTTGGTGGAAGTAAATCTGAAAAGGATGTCAAAAAAATCACTCCGGTGATTGCCGAAATCAACAAATATTTTCAATCCTATGCCAGTCTGAGCAATGATCAGTTGCGGAATAATACAGCGGATTTTAAACAACGCATTCAGGAACATGTGAGTCAGATCAGTGCTGAAATAGCCGATATGAAAGCACAAGCCGAGCAAATGGAAGATATCCATGCTCGTTCGGAATTGTACAAACAGATTGATCAGAAGGTAAAAGATCGTGACAAACAGCTGGAAGAGGTTCTTCTGAAAATTTTACCCGAAGCTTTTGCCACCGTAAAGGAAGCCGCTCGACGTTTCTCTGAAAATACCGAGTTATTTAGTCGTGCCACTGAACTGGACCGTCAATTGGCCCTTACCCGCGGTCATATCACCATTGAAGGGGATGACTCTATTTATAATAATACCTGGTTAGCTGCCGGCGGTGAAGTGACCTGGAATATGGTGCATTATGATGTGCAGCTCATTGGTGGTTACAATTTACATGAGGGTAAAATTTCTGAGATGGCTACCGGTGAGGGTAAGACACTCGTTTCAACCTTGCCTGCTTACCTCAATGGTCTGGCCGGTGAAGGGGTTCATATCGTTACCGTCAACGACTATTTAGCCCGTCGTGATAGTGAGTGGAATGGTCCTTTATTTGAATGGCTGGGATTACGCGTTGATTGTATCGATAAACATCAACCCAATACTGAAGCCCGGCGCAACGCTTATCTGGCAGATATCACATATGGTACCAACAATGAGTTTGGTTTCGATTATCTACGTGATAATATGGTCCATAATCCGGATGAAATGGTACAGCGCAAATTGCATTTTGCCATGGTAGATGAGGTGGATAGTGTACTGATTGATGACGCCCGTACGCCCCTCATTATTTCCGGTCCGGTTCCCAAAGGTGATGATCAGGAGTTTCATGTGTTAAAGCCTGGTATTGAAAAATTGGTTGAAGCGCAGCGTAAAGTCGTGAATGGATTTTTACTCGAAGCCAAGAAGCTCATAGCCGAAGGCAACGACGACAAAGAAGGTGGTGGCTTGGCTTTATTGCGTGCTCATCGTGGTTTGCCTAAAAATGCGGCTACTATTAAGTTCTTAAGTGAGCAAGGAAATAAACAGGTATTACAAAAAACCGAAAATTACTATTTGGCAGATCAGCAGAAAAATATGCCAAAGGTCGATTCAGAACTTTATTTTCATATTGACGAAAAAAACAACCAGGTGGATCTGACCCAGAAGGGCATTTCTCTCCTAACCGGAACGGCTGATGATGCCAACTTCTTTGTGATGCCGGATATTTCAACCGGTTTGGCGAAGATTGATCAAAGTGATTTGGCGCAGGATGAAAAGGTTCGTCAAAAAGACATTCTGTTGCAGGAATATGCACTCAAAGCAGATCGTATTCATACCATTCAACAATTATTAAAAGCTTATACTTTATTTGATAAGGATAAGGAATATGTGGTGATGGACGGAAAGGTGAAAATTGTGGATGAGCAAACCGGTCGTATTCTCGAAGGACGCCGGTATAGTGATGGACTGCATCAGGCCATTGAAGCCAAAGAGAATGTTGATGTGGAAGCAGCTACCCAGACTTTTGCCACGGTGACCTTGCAGAATTATTTCAGGATGTATCACAAACTCGCCGGGATGACAGGTACTGCCGAAACGGAAGCAGGGGAGTTCTGGCAAATTTATAAATTGGACGTAACCACCATTCCTACCAATATTCCGGTAGTCCGAAACGATCAACAGGATTTGGTATTTAAAACTAAACGAGAAAAATACCGTGCAGTGATTGAGGAAGTGAAAAAACTTCGTGATCAGGGGCGTCCGGTTCTGGTAGGTACAACCTCCGTTGAAGTATCGGAGTTATTAAGCAGAATGTTGACTTTAGACAAAGTCAACCACAATGTATTGAATGCCAAACAACACGCGCGTGAAGCCCAGATTGTAGCAGAGGCAGGGCTGACCGGGGCAGTCACCATTGCTACCAACATGGCCGGTCGTGGTACGGATATCAAATTAAGCCCGGATGTAAAAAATGCTGGTGGCTTAGCGATTATCGGTACCGAAAGGCATGAAAGTCGTCGTGTTGACCGTCAGTTAAGAGGCCGTGCGGGTCGTCAGGGTGATCCGGGTAGTTCACAGTTTTTTGTTTCTCTGGAAGATGACCTGATGCGTTTATTTGGTAGTGAACGTTTGAGTGGATGGATGGATAAATTGGGACATAAAGAAGGCGATGTGATTCAACATAGCATGATTACCAAATCCATCGAACGTGCTCAGAAAAAAGTGGAGGAAAATAATTTTGGTATCCGTAAAAGATTGCTGGAATATGATGATGTGATGAATGCGCAGCGTGAGGTTATTTATACCCGTCGCCGAAATGCCTTGTTTGGTGAGCGTTTGGCGCTTGATTTGGACAATGCGTTCTTCGATTGTTGTTCGCTGATTGTGGCGCAGTTCCAAGGGAATAAGGATTACAATCAATTCACGTTGGAAGTCATCAAAGATTTTGGCTTTGAACCGGAAATCAACGAACAGGAATTTTTGAAAGGGGATGCAGCCAAATTGAGTGAGCAGCTTTATCAGCAATTGATTAAAGTCTACAAACAGAAATGCGATTTTATTCGTGAGCAAACAGCACCGGTCTTAAAAAATGTATTGGATCAGAATGGAGATCGGGTTGATAATATTGCCGTACCATTTACTGATGGACATCGTGGATTACAAATTGTAGTGAATCTCCGAAAGGCGGTTGAAACGGAAGGACGTGAATTGATTTCGGCGCAGGAGCGACAAATTACGCTTGGCTTGATAGATGAGGCCTGGAAAAATCATTTACGTCAGATGGATGAGATGAAACAGAGTGTGCAGTTAGCGAGTTACGAACAAAAAGATCCTTTGCTGATTTATAAATTCGAAGCATTTAATTTGTTCAAGGAAATGATCGGTGAAACGAATAAGCATATCGTTTCATTCTTGATTCGATCTGGAATTCCTATGCAACAGGAGCAAGATATTCAGCAAGCAGAACTTGAGCGCATGGATATGAGTCAGATGCAATCAAACAAAGATGATATTGACGAAGCCGGCGAAGATTATGCAGCCAATGAACGTGATCGTTATCAGGAACCACAACCGCGGCCGGAACCTGTTCGACGTATGGAACCTAAAATCGGTCGGAATGATCCTTGTCCTTGTGGAAGTGGGAAGAAGTTTAAACAATGTCACGGAAAGTAAGGGAAAGTTATCTCGGTAAGGACTGAGTGAATTAAATACGCATCATTATTGAATAGCTTTTTCTACTGCAGGAATTAGTTTTTCTGCAATGTGCTTGTATACTTCTGCTTTCTTCGGATTCATGTAATCTCCAAAAAGAACCCAATTTCTTGGCAGGTCTAAAATTGTATATTCACTTATGGCGTTTATCAATTTAGAACGAACCTCGGCTTTTCCTTGTGCGGTAAAATAAAGTTTCAGGATGAGATCGGCAAGGTTTATATCTTCAACAATTTGCCAATGCCCCCAGCTTTGTAACGCTTCAATTGTGTGATCGCGTGCACCCTGTTTTCACATTCAATAAATACCAGATTTCCTTTTTGAAGAATTTCTTTTGGTGTTCGTGTATCCTGATTAGTATTTATAAATTTTTTCCCGTCGTTAAAATCAATTTTTGCAATGCTTCTTTTACTCATATTCAAAATAGGGATATAGAAGAAATCGGATTCGCTTGAATCTATGATTTTCACAATAAGTGCTTTGTCATTCTTGGTGTAAATAGTATCCTGGGCTTTTGCAAGGACAGGGGAGATCAATAAAAATGAGATTAAGGATGTTTTTAACATGCTTTAAAATTACAATTTTCATAATGCCAATAATAAACATGGCTTGATATTTTATCAATCCGAGAAATTAAATTTCAAGATAAGTGACAATCTTACAAAGTCGATAGTCTTTAACACCTGCTTTAAACCAGATGTTTTATTTTTGAATTCTTGAAAAAGTATTCATCCATATTTCTCTTATCGCTGTATGTGTTATTTTCTACCGGATTGGTATTGAGTGCGCATTATTGTGGCGGGAATCTGGCGGATTTGCAATTGTTTCAGGACGCATCCTGCTGTTGTGATGATGAACAAACCGGCGCTCCGGATGATTGCTGCAAAGATGAAATCAAAACCCTGAAGATTACCGACGCGCAAATCAAATCTGAACATGAAACGCTTTCCTTTTCTTGTTTTGATCAGGATGGCGATTTGCCTGAATGGCATTCACCAACAATTTTTAACGATTGTCCTCAGTCCATTTCGGTCAGAGCTACAGATTTACCACCTCCCCCGCATTTAGTTGCTCAGGTACCTGATTACATCAAATTTCATCGATTAATTTTTTATAGTTGAATTCGAATCTCAACGCATTTTTTGGAATGCCTGTAAACATGATTCTCTATTTCAATTTTAAAATTAAACAACATGAAAAACATCATTTTCAGCAGTTTGCTGACAAGCCTGATGGCTATTCTGACGCTGTCAGGAATGGCCCAATCCAATGATAAAAATAATGTAATCACAGACACGATTACGGTATCCGGAAATTGCGGGCAATGTAAAACGCGCATCGAGGAGGCAGCCTATATTAAAGGTGTCAAACTTGCCGAGTGGGATAAAAAAACGAAAATCTTAAAGGTCGTTTTCAACGGCACAAAAACAGATCGAAATAAAATCGCTAAAGCAGTGGCGGAGGCGGGTCATGATAATACGATCCATGTTTCTCCCGAAAAAAAATACAAAACCCTGCCAGATTGTTGTGCCTATCGTTCTGGTTCGTGTGGCCATGATTAAGGTATTCTTAGCACGACATTTATGGTATTGTCTAGGGCTTTTTATAGGGATGGGAATAAAATCTGTTCAGGCACAGGACAGCCTCATCCATATTGAAGGTATTATACTTGAAAAAGGACCAAATCAAACTGAAATCCCATTGTTTGCTGCCAAGGTGGGCAGTGATCCGGACCATTTCACCTTTACCGGTAAATCCGGAGAATTTGAGTTGAACATTCCGGCCAATTCAAAAAAATTGATGATTCGGCATGAACATATTGGAGTGGATACCATTCTGATCACTGATCCTTCAAAACGAATTCAATTGGTATATCCATTGTATCAAAAAATAAAAGGAGTCAAAATCCGTCAAAAACGATTTTCAACAGAGATTACCTTATTGACGCCTATTAAGGTGGAGAAAATTGGCAGCAAAGAATTACTCAAGGCCGCTTGTTGTAATCTTGGCGAAAGTTTTGAAACGACCCCCAGTGTGGATGTGGCATTTACAGATGCAATCACGGGATATCGACAGATTCAACTGCTGGGTTTAGCCGGTCCGTACACTTTGATTACACGTGAAAATATTCCAGAAGTGCGGGGCTTAGCAAGTATTACGGGATTAAGTTATACACCCGGGCAATGGATTGAAGGGATGCAATTAAGTAAAGGAAGCGGAAGTGTGGTAAATGGCTACGAAGGTTTGGCTGGCCAGATCAATGTGGAATGGAGAAAACCCATGGAAGGAGATCGATTATTTTTGAATCTCTATCAAAGCACCCAAGGCCGAACAGAAGCCAATGCCTATATGGCTTTTGAGCCGGTAGAGGGTTTATATGGAAATGCATTTGTACATGGTAAATCGCAATGGTTGAAGGTAGACCAGAACCATGATCATTATATGGATCAACCCCTTGAACAAAATGTGATTGTTGCCAACCGATGGATGTGGTTTGGTAAAAAAGGTCGTGAATTACAACTCGGAGCACGTTATGTGCAGTCGCAATCCAATGGGGGGTCTATGCATTTTGAGGCTCATGAAGATGCTGCCCGGAGTCGGGTTTGGGGCATGCGTCAAAATACAAGCAGGCTGGATTCCTGGGCGAAATTGGGTAAATTATTTAAAGAAAAACCCTGGAAAAGCATGGGTTTGCAACTGGCTTTTTCATCCCATCAACAGGATATGCAGTTTTCCAGAAAACGATATGATGCGCTGGAAAATAGTTTTTATGCAAACTATATTTATCAAAGCATCATTGGTCATACAGGACGGGTGATTAAATTGGGAGCAACCTTTAATTATCTTGAACGAACCGAACACCTCAGTGCACAATCTTATCATCAGCAGGAAACGGTGGCGGGTGTGTTTTCGGAATATTCCCATCAATTCGATCAACAATGGTCGGCAGTATTGGGATATCGGCTAGACTATCACGCTTTGTATGGCGTTTATCATACCCCCAGAGTACATATACGATATGCACCTATTGAAGATTTGTCCATACGTGGTTCAATTGGTAAAGCATATCGGACCGCCTCAGTATTTTCTGAAAATTTAGGATTGTTTGCCACCAACCGCGAAGTGGTAATCCAAACCAACCAGGCGGATGGATTTTACGGATTAAAGAATGAAGAAGCACTCAATGTCGGAGTTAATGCAACCTATGCCTTCCAACTCAATTATCGCAAAGGAACTTTGAGTAGTGATTATTATTACACCCAGTTTCAAAATCAGGTCGTCGTTGATTGGGAAAATGCCCGTCGGGTTTCTTTTTATCATTCATCCGCACGAAGTTACGCGCATAGTTTTCAGTTACAATTAGATTACGAACTTATCCGTAAATTGGACATTCGTTTGGCGTATCGATATCATAATGTGATGATGACTTACAGTGAGAAGTTGCGTCAGAAGCCGCTCAATGCTCGACATCGGGCCTTTGTCAATCTGGCTTATGAAACGCGCGGTAAATGGGGATTTGATTATACCCTGCAATGGATTGGTCCTAAACGCTTACCGGATACACGCCAAAATCCCGAAACCTTTCAACTTGACGAATATTCTCCTTCTTTTGTAACGATGAATATTCATTTCAACAAAAAATTCAAGAGTGGATTGGAGGCATATGCCGGCGTGGAAAATATCCTAAATTACATGCAAATGAATCCTATTGTGGATGCCAGCAACCCATTTGGTGAATACTTTGATGCATCCATGGTTTGGGGCCCGGCGATGGGACGAAATATTTATGTGGGTTTGAGATATAGCAGAAAGTAAAAATATCAGCGCTTTTTTATAAACTTACAAATTTTGGAAATCAAACATAATTATTAAAGTTAAATTCAGAATGAGAATGAGTAGGAGAATGAGAATGAGTTCTATTCATTCTCCCTCTCAATCTCTTTCTCATTCTGTCATTGTGGAGCCGGCGGGAATCGAACCCGCGTCCAAACACATTCTGCAAACGCTTTCTACATGCTTATTTTCTGATTGTTTGTCGGGGAGAAGCCGGACAGAAACATACCTACCCCTCTCTTAGCTGTATGGGTCTTTTGTCTGCTTCACAGCCTGTTCAGACAGCAGTTTGTATTCTCGGGTGAAGGCGGGGCAACGTGGGTTACAAACCTACCCGAAATGCCCGGCCATTATGGATACCTAATCTAATTAGGCAGCCATAGCGAATGAAGTTTCGCCATTTATGGTTTGAATCTTCAGATTAACGTGCTAATGATACAACGCACGACATGCTTACACGCTCAAAGATCTATGCTGTCAAAACCGGGCGGCCCCGAATTGAACGATGATTAGTAACGACGGGATATTTGTAATCCTGATTATTCACTGGATTTGGAAACAACTATCTTGTTCGAAATTAACACGGTGTGAATTGGTTTCCAGACCCATTCTCAAGGGCATAATATCTCATTGAAATATTTTCACCAATCTGGTAAAGGTAAAGCTTTTTTATCAATGACCTTCATGTTTCCCAATTGTGCACTCATTCCTGATTATCTTTACGCGATGGATTTTCGAATAGCACCGCTGCTGATGGCCATTTTATGCCTGAGTTATTTATTGTTTATACATCCTGCCATCCATCCTTCATTTCCTTTAAAGCAGGCGGCTAAAGTTGTACAGATGTCGATTCCTGTAATCCTCTTATTGATTCTCTCCACTTCGGTTTTCCTAAGGCATACATTTTACTCCAAAAAGTTTAAATGGACCTTTTATGTACTGCAGTCTGCAAATATTTTTTTGTATATCTGGTACCTACTGGAAATTCAACAACAACATTTGGGATAAAAAAATCCCCCGAAAAACGGAGGACTTCTTAAAATAGTTATCAGAATTACTGAGCATCTACCTTCAGGGAATCTTTTTCACCCTCAGCAGGTTCAGCAACTGCTTCTTCAGCCGGAGGAGTTGATCCTTCTTCCGAAACGGATTCAGAAGCACCACTGTCCATATCATCTTTGGTCATATTTACTAACCATTTGCCGTCTTTTTTTACGAGACTCAATGTTTCTTCAGCATCTGGTTTGTCGCTGGAGCTGAATTTAATCGTGCACTTGTCACCATCTTCTTTAGCTTCTTTGATTTCGATTTTTACATTCTTTCCTTGTTCTTTGACAGAGTCTGGAACCATGCTTGAAAAACTAGAAATCATATCCAACATTTTTCCTGTTTCAGGCGTGCCGAATTTTTTTGCAGTTTCATAATCCATTTTTTTCAGGGCATTCAGGTAATTTAAGGCTACTCCCTTAGGGTCGCTTTTGCTACCGCAACTGATGATGCTTACAATGACGAGTGCAACTGCCATCAGAGATAAAAAAGTCTTTTTCATGTTTTATTGTTTTATTTACGGTTTCCGAATTTTCAGTTAAGTCGGCAAAAGTAGCCTTAATAGTTGATTCGGCAAAGCATTTTAGATGCTTTGTTTGTGAATAGATTGTCAGTAGAAACATATCGAAACCCCTGATGAAGGGTTGTTTCAAAACAATCATCCCGATTTGTAACATGATTAAAAGCTTTGTAAAGCATCTCAGCGCAATATAGCCGATCGTTGGTACTTAAATCAAATTTCATATCGAAACGAATGCCTAATCCGTGCCATTTCTTCATGAGCCGATGTAAACTTTCAACTTCTGTTTCTTTTAATGGATAGGCGCAAACGCCAAATCCATAATTATGGTCCTGTCCCACAAAGCTTTCAAATGGTTCCCGCCGTAATTTTTCATCCGGATTGTCTTCTCCTCCAATGGAGTGGTACACCATCCATTGATTTTGCTCCCGGAAAGCAATCCCGCAATGTGAAAAGGAAGCATCGCTTTTATTGAGCTGCGCAAACATTGAACTAATGACATCATTGCCCCGGCGTAAAACGATACAACCCGAATAAAGGAAAGATTTAGCACTATCCACCAGTCGATTCGGATTCGATTTTAGAGTGATCTTTTTGTGGGGGGGAATCCCGGGGGTCATTGTCTTTTGATCATTCTTTATTTCACACGAACAGAGGAAAAGGTTAGTGAGCAGAATGACCGTTATTTTTCTCATCTCCGGGTTTTTGATGACTGCGCTCATAAGCTTTAATGATTTCTTTCACCAACCGATGCCGAACTACATCTTCTCCATCCAGTTCAATATGGACAATTCCGTTGATATTTTTTAAAATTTGTATCGCTTTTCCTAGACCGCTTGTTTGATTTTTTGGCAAATCTACCTGAGACATATCGCCGGTGATGATGGCTTTAGCGGAAGGTCCAATCCTTGTCAGGAACATTTTTATCTGTAATTCAGTCGTGTTTTGTGCTTCATCAAGAATGATATAGGCATTGTCCAAAGTTCGTCCACGCATATAAGCCAGCGGGGCTACTTCAATCACCCGATTCGTCATATAATAATTCAGTTTATCCGGCGGGAGCATATCATCCAGTGCGTCATACAGGGGCCTTAAGTAAGGATCAATTTTTTCCTTCAGATCTCCGGGTAAAAAACCCAAACTTTCGCCGGCTTCTACAGCTGGTCGGGTTAAGATGATTTTTTTAACCGATTTATTTTTTAGTGCCCGAATGGCCAAAGCCACGGCAGTATATGTTTTACCGGTTCCAGCTGGTCCAACTGCAAATATGATATCGTTCTTGTCTGACGCACTCACCAAAAGTTTTTGATTACGTGTTTTGGCTTTAATGATTTTCCCATTTTGCCCAAATACCAGGATGTCATTATTCGGTTCTTCGACTACTTTTTCGTCAATCACACCATCATCATCTCCCAATATTCTGGAGAAGTAATTTTCAGAAAGATGTCCATTTCGTTCGAGGTATTGAACAATGAGGTTGATTTTTTCTTTGGCGATATCAACTTCTTCAGGTTTTCCGGTTAATTTGATGAGTGATCCCCTGGAAAGTATTTTTAGGAGGGGGAATTTTTTTTTGAGGATATCAAATTTTGTATTGTTTACCCCGAAAAATTCAATAGGATTGATCGTTTCGAGGTTGATGAGTTGTTCAGTCAATGTTTACAATGTTTATGTAATACAATAGTAAGGGTTTATTTCTGATAACGTAAATGAACATATTATTAGTGTGAATATTTTGGGGAATATGATGCCGGCCCTTACTTTTGGTCTAAATAAGAATACAATGAGTTTACAAATTGGTATGGCTGCACCGGATTTCTCGCTTTACAATACCGAAAAAAATAAGGTTTCATTATCCGACTTCAGAGGCAAAGCCGTTTTAGTGTTGTTTTTTCCCCTGGCTTTTACAGGCGTCTGCACCAATGAAATGTGTAGCATGCGCGATCAGTTGGCGGCATACAATAGTATGAATGCCGAAGTATTGGGTATATCCGTAGATTCATTATTTACTTTGGGTGAATTTAAAAAAGCGAATAACCTGAATTTTACACTTTTGTCGGATTTTAATAAAACCACTGCAAAGGCTTACGGTAGTTTGTTTGATACCTTTGTTTTTGATATGGAAGGAGTTGCCCGCCGTTCTGCTTTTGTTATTGACCCTGAGGGGAATATCCAATATGTTGAGGTATTAGAAAGCGCCGGGGATTTACCCAATTTTGAAGCTATTCAGGAATGCCTGAAATCTTTACAAGCCTCGTAGAGTCAGATTTTAATTTTTGTTAAAGGTCATTCCGTTTTCGGAAAGGATTCATTGTGCCAAAGCGCATAGGAATAATCTTGCCGAAGCGGGCAATGTTTAAAAACCCATGCTACGGTTTTGTCTTTTAGCGGTTTTGTAAGGTTTTCCTTCCGCTCAATTCAAGAAGAATGAAGCTGTTACTAATAGGCGGCCACCATGTACATACTTTCTCGAAGTTCCTGAACTTTCGGATTTTCAAGATATTCCTCATAGGTGCAAATGCGATCAATAACTCCTTTCGGTGTTAGTTCGATGACTCGGTTACAAACTGAATTGGCAAAGGCTAAATCATGCGTGGCCATTAATACAACACCCGGGAAATCAACGACACCGTTGTTGAATGCGGTGATACTTTCCAGGTCCAGGTGATTGGTGGGCTCATCAAGGATAATCGCATTTGGATTTTGTAACATCATGCGACTCAACATACAACGAACCTTTTCACCCCCACTTAATACATTGGTTTTTTTGTTTAATTCATCTCCGGCAAATAACATCTTTCCAAAAAAGCCTCTCAGAAAATCTTCATCCGCATCCACCACATTCGGTGGAACAAATTGTCGGAGCCAATCCATCAGGTTCAGGCTGTTTTCAAAATAATATTGATTGTTGTTGGGCAAGTAAGCTTTTGTGATGGTTGTGCCCCAAATGAAAGATCCCTGTGTAGGTTTGGCCTCGTCGTTGATAATATTGAAGAAGGTGGTAATGGCCAATTGATTTCGACTGGTGATCAAATCCTTATCCGTACGGCCAATATCGAAAGAAACATCTTCGAACAAGGTATTGCCCTCATGATAGGCACTGAGTTTTTCAACTTTTAAAATGTCATTCCCAACCTGACGCTCTGGTTTGAAAATGATGCCCGGGTAACGACGGTTACTAGGTTTGATATCTTCAATAACCAATTTTTCGAGGGCTTTTTTACGGGAAGTGGCTTGTTTACTTTTACTCGCATTGGCACTGAAACGCGCAATAAAATCAAGGAGATCCTTGCGCTTCTCTTCCATCTTTTTGTTTTTGTCGCTTTGTTGTCGGGCCGCTAATTGACTACTTTCGTACCAGAAGGTATAGTTTCCTGTATAAATGGTAATCTTGCTTCGGTCTACATCCGCCACATGGGTACAAACCGTATCTAAAAAGTGACGATCATGGCTTACCACAATGGCCGTATGCTCATAGTCGGCCAAAAAGTTTTCAAGCCATCGGATGGTTTCCACATCCAAATCATTCGTCGGCTCATCCAATAACAAAATATCCGGATTGCCAAATAAAGCCTGTGCCAGCAATACCCGAACCTTTTGAGTTCCGGTCAAATCTTTCATGTAGTATTGATGATACTCTTCCTTTACCCCCAAATTATTGAGCATCTGTGCCGCATCACTTTCACTGGTATATCCACCCATCTCTCCGTACTCTGCCTCTAGCTCACCGGCGCGTATTCCGTCCGCTTCTGTAAAATCTTCTTTCAGGTATAAGGCATCTTTTTCCTGCTGAATATCCCACATTTTTTTGTTGCCCATCAGCACGGTATTCAACACAGTATATTCATTGAATTCAAAGTGGTTTTGTTTTAATATACTCAAGCGCTCGCCGGGTGTGATACTTACCGTTCCTTTATTGGGTTCAATTTCACCGCTTAATATTTTGAGAAATGTACTTTTACCGGCACCATTGGCGCCAATAATCCCATAACAGTTTCCTTTGACAAAGTTGATACTGACTTCGTCAAAAAGTACACGCTTACCATAAGCCAGTGAAACATTGTTGGTAGATAACATAGCCTTACGAATTTATTTTGGAGGCGCAAAGGTAAGGGAAATCAGCTGATTAATAAGGAATGTGACCATCCTAATCCGTTTCTACAACCAATCACAGCCTTTAGATGATAGGCATAGTGGACTTATAAATTGGAGTATGTTGGAGGGATATTTAAAAAATGGTTGGTTAATTCCTGAGGAATCCGACTCGGGCGACCACTGACAGCATCTAGGGCGTACCAAACAACCATGGCGGTAGCCACTAACTGCTGGTCCGATTTGCGGTAGATGTTTACCCTGCGCCAGCATTTCGCTTTCTCTATTTTTTCAATCCAGGTTTCCAATCGCACTTCATCGCCATGAAAAAGGGGTTTGAGATATTCGATTTCGTTTTTTACCACCACCCATTTTAACTTCTCGCGATACATTGTTTCGGCCTCAGCTTCCCAGTGTTTGCTTGAAATCCAGTGAGCCCATTTGATATATTCCAGGTTGTTGACATGGTCGTTGTGGTCCAAATGTTCCTGATCAACAATTAATGACAATTCAAATTTTTTCGCATGTACAAAAGTTTGCGTTATTTGCACAGGCACCGAGAAGAGTTGACGAATAATTTCAAGGCTCATTTTTTCAATGGCTTCATGCGAATAACCCGCAATATGCGGAGTCAGCACAACCGGATAAGTCATTAGTTTTTCCAATACACTTTCGGCACTGTTTAAGTGATGGATAATATTTTTTTCTTCTTCCAAAACATCCAGGCAAGCACCCATAATTTTACCACTTTTTAAGCCGTCTAAAATGGCCTGTGTATCTGCAACGCCCCCCCGGGATGTATTGATGAGAATATGTTTCTTTTTCATTCCGTCCCGGAAGGAAGAACTATAATAATGTCGGGTTTCTTCGATAAGCGGCACGTGAAATGAAATAATGTCGGCTTCTTTTTGCAAGGTGCTTAAATCGCATACCTGATAATTTGAACTCGGCGGAACCTGAAAGTATTTATCATACACCAGAATGTCTACATCAAATCCTTGTAGTTTTTGTACCAAGGCTTGTCCTGTGTGTCCAAAACCAATGATTCCAATTTTTTTTCCTTGTAACTCCTGTCCACGATTACTTTCACGCATCCACAAACCATCCTGGATTTCGGCAAAGGAATCCGGAATACGATGTAATAATCCCAATAGCATGCCCATCGCGTGTTCGGCCACTGCATTGGCAATACCTCCGGGTGAATTGTAATAACGAATACCATGGGCATCACAATATTTTGTATCAATGATTTCCATGCCGGAACCAATACGCGCAACCCATTGCAGTTGTGGGAATGATGATAAGGCCGCTTGATCCAAAACTAATTTATTGGAAGTGATGATTCCTTTTACAAGCGCTTTTAGTTCTACCTGCTCTTGTAATTTTTCGGTATCAATAAATTGAAAAGATTCCGACAATAATTTTTCTTTTAATGTCTGGGATATGGGTGCGGCAATCAGGACGAGATTCACATTGCAAAGTAACGATATTCGGAGGAATGTCGCTCCGGGCTCTACTCATTCCTTTCGGGTCATTTTATAAAATTCAATAAACTCCTGAACACTCAGTTGTTCTGCTCGTTTATTAAAAATTTCTTTTTTGAGTATATCAGGACTGAGTATTGATTTAAAGCCATTACGCAGGGTTTTGCGTCTTTGATTAAAGGCCAATTTGACAAATTTTTTAAAGCCCAAATAATCTTCTATCTGGTCGGATTTATTTTTCCGTTTCATTTTTATCACACCTGATACAACTTTAGGGGGCGGGGTGAAGGCGTTGGCATCTACATCAAACAAATATTCTACCTCGTAGTAGCATTGAGTGAGCACACTTAAAATACCATAGTTTTTATTACCGTGTTCTGAGGCAATCCGCTGGGCTACTTCTTTTTGAAACATACCTGTGAGTTCCGTTACCTGGTTTCGCCAATCCAATACTTTAAATATAATTTGTGTAGAAATATTATAAGGGAAATTACCGGCTATTTTAAAGGAGGATTCAAATGGTGGGGAAGCATGTAAAAAATCACCCTGAATAATTTTATCGGCTAAATCAGGGTAGGTTTTTTGCAAATAAGCCACTTTTTCAAAATCCAATTCGATACAGAGATATTGCTCAAAGGGCAAATCTTTGAGATATTTTGTGATAGCACCACCTCCCGGCCCTATTTCCAGCAAAAGTCCCTGAGGTTCGCCAATGGCATCTACAATTTTCAGACATACATTTTCATCATTTAGAAAATGTTGTCCCATCGATTTTTTAAGGGTGTATTGCATGATGCTTGTCTTTATTCATCAAACAAGGCGCCCTGCACCGGCAAATCTTCTTCGCCGGATTCCGAATTGATGAGGGTGATTTCCAATAAGTCCTTATCGCACAGTTTGGTTCCAACTGCTTTCCATCCCATCACATCTACCCACTCTTCCAAATGGATGATTTGTTCAGAGGGCAGGTATTTTTTCTTGCCTGTTTTGAGTTTGATGACAGGCGCGCTTTGAGCGGTGACCCACTCCAGATAGTTTCCTTCACCTTCCTTAATGAACTTGAAGGGTGTTCCTATGGTTTGAGTTTCAATTTTAAACCGTTTAACGGTAAATTGTTTTTTATCCGCATCGAAATAAACGGCACTCAAAATTGCATCCGGTCGGAATTTGGCAATGGATACAACTTTATCTGCATCAAATCGATTGCTGAGTTCAGTATGTTGTATCACATAACTGCCATCCTCATAAATAGTCAGGATGCGATCTTGTTCGGCAAAACTGCCCAAGAACATTCCTTTTTCCTCAGCATTTAATCGGCCAACTACATCGTCATACCAAAGTTTTCGCCCGCCCAAGCTGGAAGTTCCTTTTTGTTTGAGTTTGATACTCTTGATGGGGTACTTGGTGACTTGATTTCCCATACTGCTACGACCTTTGATGCTCAATTCTTCAAAGTCGTATTCGAAATTTTTGATCTTCGCTTTGCAACCCGGATTCAGACTGATACTCACTTTTTCGCTTTCGCCATTGGAGTTGGAAGTAAAATACCAGACTTTTGATTTAGGGGTTCCTTTTGTTAAGTCATACTCTTTGTCGCGGGTAATACCGGTTACATTAAATCGTTTGGCGTATGAAACTCCGGTTTTTCCATCCGTGTAGATTAAATTATAGGTGGTGCGTTGATCAGCTTTGCGGAAAATTTCTGCATGTTTGTTGTCTTTTCCTACAATAACCATATCGGCTACTCTATTCACTTTCATTTTTCCTTCACGGGTAAATGCAATGATGAGGTCAACATCAGCGCAATCAAACATAAAATCATCTTTCTTTAACCCTGTTCCGATAAAACCTTCTGACCAATTAGCGTACAATTTCGTATTAGCAATGGCTATTTCGGCCACCTGAATGTTGTCGAATATGCGTAATTCTGTTTTGCGTTCCCGGCCTTTCCCATACTTTTTCAATAAATCTTCGAAATACCCAATGGCGAATTCACCCAAATGAGCCAAATGATGTTTTGTTTCTTCAATATTTTTTTCAACCGAACGAATATGTTCATCCGCTTTGAATGAGTCAAATTTGGAAATCCGTTTAATCTTAATCTCTGTGAGTCGAACAATATCCTCTTCGGTTATTTCACGGCGAAATAATTTTTTGTAAGGTTTTAATCCTTTATCAATTGCTGCGATCACGCCTTCCCAAGTTTCTTCTTCTTCAATATCCCGATAAATTCTCTTTTCGATAAATATCTTCTCAAGGGAGGAATAATGCCAGTTGTCTTCCAGCTCCCGTAATTTGAGTTCCAGTTCCAAACGCAATAATTCTTTGGTTTGATCTGTGGATACCTTAAGTAGTTCTGATGCAGAAATGAAACGGGGCTTATCGTCTAAAATCACGCAAATATTCGGCGAGATACTGATTTCGCAGTTTGTAAAGGCATACAAAGCATCAATGGTTTGATCGGGTGTGACGCCTGACGCCAGTTGGATTTCAATTTCTACGTTGGCGGCCGTGTTATCGGTTACTTTTTTAATTTTAATTTTACCACTATCATTGGCCTTTACAATACTTTCAATTAAAGAGGGTACAGTAACTCCATAAGGAACATCCTTAATCAGAATGGTTTTATTGTCTACTTTTTCAATGTGTACACGAACCCGAACTTTACCGCCTCTTTTTCCATCGTTATAAGCACTCACATCGGCCATCCCTTCGGTTTGAAAATCAGGAAAAAGTTCAAATTTTTTACCTTTCAGATATTTGATGGAGGCTTCGATGAGCTCACAAAAGTTATGTGGGAGTATTTTAGTGGATAAACCTACTGCGATACCCTCCGTTCCCTGAGCTAGTAGCAGAGGGAATTTCATGGGTAAATGGATGGGTTCATTTTTTCGCCCGTCATAACTGAGTTGCCATTCGGTAATTTTTGGACTAAATGCAACTTCTAAGGCGAATTTTGAGAGCCTTGTTTCAATATAACGGGGAGCGGCGGCACTATCGCCCGTCCTAAAGTCACCCCAATTTCCCTGTGTATCGAGTAAAATATCTTTCTGACCGATATTGATGATTGCATCAGCAATACTGGCATCTCCATGGGGGTGGTATTGCATGGTTTGACCAATCACATTGGCGACCTTATTGAAACGGCCATCATCCATTTCTTTGAGCGCGTGTAAAATGCGGCGCTGCACGGGTTTTAGTCCATCTAATCCTGCCGGTACCGCCCGCTCCAAAATCACATAACTGGCATAGTCGAGAAACCAGTTTTGATACATATCACTCACATGTCCACGGTGGGAGGATGTCTGCTCTGCGGAAAATTCTTCTACCATAATCTTTATTGAAGCCATGCAAATGTAATTTTCTTGATCCAATCCTTGCTTTCGGAGTTAATAACATATATGTTGAATAGTTTATGAGCCGCATACATTTGTGAACCATATTTTTGAAAAACGAAATGCCTTTCAGATTTTTTTTCATCTTATTTGTTATTTTTAACACGAAGAATAAAGAGCAGGAAGTTGTTTTGTGGCCAATGAGTAGCAGCCAAATTCATCAATATTCCGATGAGGTCACCCTTTTTGAAGCAGCCATACAAGAACATCCATGGGTGCATGCTACCGTTAAGAAGCAGGAACAGCTTGGAAAATTCAGAAGTACCGAAAATCTGACGGCCCGATTCATGCTTGGTATTTTTTGTTTATTTGTATTTGCCGGTATTCGAAATTATTTTTCGCGGTATTTCCACAATTTGTTTCAGGTTTTTACGACACTCACCATTACCAAGCGACAAGTCAGGGAGCAATTGGAGAACGATGTGATTGCTTCAGCCTGGTTTTATTTGCTATTTTTCTTAGGCGCAGGCATGTTATTGTATTTCAGCCTATTACATTTTAATTTATTTCCTCATGGAAAAAATCCATGGTGGGTATATTGGATGGGTGTATTGGCTTTATTTGTATATTATTTGGTTAAGCGTTATTTATTGCAGTTGGTTTCATGGTCGTTTCAGAAAAAGGACGTGGCAGGTCAGTTCAATTTTAACTCAGCCATTGTGAATGAATTTTTGGGCGTCATTTTATTTCCGGTTGGTTTGTTGCTTTTATTCGTACATGGAATGTTGTTTCAGGTAATTTTTTGGTCAGCTATGAGCCTGTTCAGTGTTTTGGTTATTTATAGATATTTCAGGGTATTTAAGCATATTAAAAATATATTACGCATCGATTTATTTCATTTTTTAATTTACCTTTGCGCTTTTGAAATTATGCCGGTATTGATTTTGATTAAATTATCGGCTTAGCATATTAGGGTTTGGGGAAGAAAACTGAAAATGCAATAAATGGCAAAAACGCTTAAAAAAAAGGACCCGACAGTTACCGAAAATGCGGAAGCTAAGAAGGCGATACAGACCGTTTTAATCACCCAGCCCAGACCGGAGTCTGAAAAATCGCCCTATTTTGAGCTAGAACGAAAATACAAGGTGAAACTGGACTTTTGCCCGTTTATCATCGTAGAAGGCGTGCCTGGTAAGGATTTTCGCAAGCAAAAAGTAGAAATCACTGATCACACAGCCGTGATTTTTAATAGCCGTAATGCCATTGATCATTTTTTTAGAATAGTTGACGAATTGAAAATCAAGATTTCCCCTGAAATGAAATATTTCTGTATTACTGAGGCGATCGCCTTGTATTTACAGAAATTTATCGTTTACCGGAAGCGTAAAATCTTTTATGGGGAAGATGGCACCGTTACCAGTATGTTGGAGGTGATTGCCAAACACAAGTCCAAGGAAAAATTTATTGTTCCGGTTAATGATATCTGCCGCAACGAAATTTTGGATTGTTTAAATAAAAATCACCTCTTTTATACCGAAGCCGTTTTGTACAAAACTGTTTGTGCAGATGTGAAGGATTTGCTGGCCAAAAACCACGATATGATTGTATTCTTCACACCCGGAGGCGTTAAGTCATTATTTGAAAATCAACCCGGGTTTAAACAAAATGGAACCATCATTGGTGCTTTTGGGCCCATTACGACCAAAGCCGTTGAGGACGCCGGGCTCGATTTGCAAATTAAGGCGCCCATGCCGAATGCACCTTCAATGGTTGCAGCGATTGATTTGTTTCTTAATCAGTTGACGCGTTCTTAGCTTTTAGCTGTTCTTTTTCCCGCTTTTTTTTCTGCCATCTTTCCCGCTGTATATCATCATACATCAAAAACTGACGTTTCGTCAAAACTTGGCGAAATAAGGAATCCCTGTTTCGGAAAATCGGAATCATTGATTTTTTTCGTATTTCATCCTCCATGTTTAGCCCATATAGGCTATCGAGTTGCTGTGAAACCCGTAAATGAATGTTATAAGCTTGTTGATATTGCAGCGAATCAAGGCTTACATCCTGTTGTAGTTGTTTTGTGTAATAAGTGGCTTTTTGTTCCGGGCTTCTTTTTTGCCAGGCATAGACTTTCGCGTTTAGTGTACAAAGAAGAAACAGGCCACTCAGGCGAGCAAATGTTTTCATTTCCAAATTGTTTTAGTTCAAATTTCAAAACATGCAGACTAAATGGAACAATAGTCTGCCGGGGAGTTGTGTCAGCGCATGAAGCCTTCCAGGGTATCCATAATACCGCCATCGTGGCCTTGTTGATTTTGTTGTTGAGCACCGCCAGTAGCGCGCCCAACCATCGAAGCGATATCGTCCAGGCCAATACTGTCATCCCGGTCGGCATCTAAACCACCATCGGTCATATTTTTTAGAATATTTCCGAAATCTATTCCGCCGGATTGGTTTTCCTGCAAGCCCGGGAGGTTTACGCCGCTGCCTTGTTGAGGGCTGCTCCCGGTGAGTGAGCCAATGATGCCGTTGATATCAAAACTATGGTCTGAAGGATCATTGGTTTTAGAGATGAGCTTATTCAGCACATTGGGAATAAGAGATGAGGCAATGCTCCCTGCCATCAGGTTATCAATGCCAAATTTAGCCTTCAGATTTTTGACCAAATTATTGACCATACCCTCTACCAGTGGGTTGCTAATATCGGGCGAAGATTTACCACCGAACATACCAAGTACATCCTTTAATCTACCGGATGACAGCGCATTTTGAAACCCACTGAAAATAGAACCTGTAGCCAAACCAACAGCATGATTGTTTTGTTCATTGGGGATGGCAGGGTTTTGAATGATTTCTTGCTCAGACTCATTCCGAATGAGGTTAAAAAGTTGCTCTAACATGTTTTGTATTTTAAGGGCATAAATGTATCCATTTTTAAGAATTTGACTTGATTAATTTAGACAGGTCGCCATTTTCTGATTCTACGTCAAGAATGGGCCTTTTT